>NZ_QRVX01000001.1:0-136871 GCF_003458885.1 Coprococcus sp. AF21-14LB
ATTATTCCCTCTATACACTTTATTAAGTAAAATTATTCCCTCTATACACTTTATTAAGTAAAGTGTTTTTTTATTAACATATACATTTTCCACAAAAACAACTTATTTTCTAAATTGCAAAAGAGACCAGAATATATCTGATCTCTTCTTTTGCTTTACATTGTTTGTTTTGATAAAATATAAAATTCCTTCTCAACTTGTTAGACATTAATTTCTGCTGTCATACCAAGAAGGTCTTTATTAACTTCCAGTACCGGATTAACCACTTCATTCAAGAACATTTCTACCTGTTCTTTCGCACGTCCTGTATATCTGGACGGCTCCATTGCTGCTTTCAGATCTTCAAGAGACAATTTAAATGCCGGATCTGCTGCAATTAATTCCAATAAGTTATTATCCAGACCTTTTTCTTTGACGTTCTTTCCTGCTTCCATAGACAGTTCACGAATACGCTCATGGAGTTCCTGACGGTCTCCTCCTGCTTTTACCGCATCCATCATAATATTTTCTGTCGCCATAAATGGCAGTTCTGACATCAAACGTTTCTCAATGACTTTTGGATACACAACAAGTCCATCCACAACATTCATGCAGAGATCAAGAATGCCATCAATCGCAAGAAATCCTTCCGGTACACTAAGTCGCTTATTTGCAGAATCATCCAGTGTTCTTTCAAACCACTGCGTCGCAGAAGTGATTGCCGGATTCAATGCATCGATCATAACATATCTCGCCAAAGATGCAATACGTTCGCTGCGCATTGGGTTTCTCTTATATGCCATAGCAGATGATCCAATCTGTGTTTTTTCAAAAGGTTCTTCTACTTCCTTCAAATGCTGAAGAAGTCGGATATCATTCGACATTTTATGCGCGCTCGCTGCAATTCCAGCCAAAACATTCAATACTCTCGTATCCACTTTTCGTGAATAAGTCTGTCCGGATACCGGATAGCAGTTTGCAAATCCCATCTTCTTCGCAATCATCGAATCAACCTGATTGATTTTTTCTTCATCTCCATCAAACAATTCCTTAAAGCTCGCCTGTGTTCCCGTTGTTCCTTTGGAGCCAAGCAGTTTTAAGCTTCCAAGCACATATTCCAAATCTTCCAGATCCATAAGGAATTCCTGCAGCCAGAGCGTAGCACGTTTTCCAACGGTTGTCGGCTGTGCCGGCTGAAAATGTGTGAATGCCAATGTCGGCTGTGCTTTATATTCATCCGCAAACTTAGCCAATTCTGAAATCACATTGATTAATTTGCTTTTTACAAGCTTCAAAGCTTCTGCCATGATGATAATATCCGTATTATCCCCTACATAGCAAGATGTTGCTCCAAGATGAATGATTCCCTTTGCTTTCGGGCATTGCTGTCCATAAGCATATACATGAGACATAACATCATGACGCACAATTTTCTCTCGTTCTTTTGCCACATCATAGTTAATGTCTTCCGCATGGGCCTTTAATTCTTCAATCTGCTCTTCCGTAATTGGCAGTCCCAGCTCTTTCTCTGTTTCTGCAAGTGCGATCCATAATCTTCTCCATGTTCGAAACTTCATATCCGGTGAAAAAATATACTGCATCTGCGGACTTGCATAACGTTCTGATAGTGGGCTCTGATATCTATTATGACTCAATTATTCTTCCTCCTGTTTTGGAATCTCCATTGGATAGTTTCCTGTAAAGCATGCATCACAGAAACAGATATCTCCAACTGTCTCCTGCAGCTTCTCAATTTTCATATAACCAAGAGAATCTGCACCGATCAACTCACGAATTTCTTCCTGCGTATGTGTATGAGCAATCAGATCTTTATTGGACGGCACATCTGTACCGAAATAACAAGGATATAAAAACGGTGGTGAGCTGATTCTTACATGTACTTCCTTTGCCCCTGCTGCTTTTAACATCTTGATGATATTGGCACATGTTGTACCTCGCACAATAGAATCATCTACCATAACGATCCGTTTCCCTCGTACAACCTCTTCAATTACATTCAGTTTAATCTTTACACTGGATTCTCTCTGACTTTGTTTTGGTTTAATAAATGTTCTTCCAACATAACTATTCTTATGGAAAGCAATACCATACGGAATTCCGGAACCTTCTGCATATCCTTTCGCAGCTGCGATTCCTGAATCCGGCACACCGACAACAAGGTCTGCTTCCACCGGATAGCATTCTGCAAGTGCCTTTCCGGCAAGAATTCGAGAATGATACACATTCATTCCATCAATCGTACTATCTGGTCTCGCAAAGTAAATGTATTCGAAAATACATCTCGCCTGTTTTTCCTTCGGAATTGCCATTGTTTTATCTGAAGACAATTCTCCATTCATAATCGTCACAATCTCTCCCGGTTCTACATCTCGGACAAAATCTGCTCCGATTGCAGAAAGGGCACAGCTTTCTGACGCCAAATAATACGCATTTCCTCTTTTGCCAATGCAAAGTGGTTTCAATCCGTACGGATCACGTACACCGATCATTTTACGCGGGCTGGCAATGATCAGCGCATAAGCTCCCTGCATCTTGCCCATTGCATGTGCAACAGCCTCTTCCGCTGTCTTTGCATGAAGACGTTCACGCGCGATGTGATATGCAATCACTTCTGAATCATTGCTTGTCTGGAAAATTGCTCCTGTATATTCCAACTCATGTTTCAGCTGAGCTGCATTAACAAGACTTCCATTGTAAGAAATTGCCAGCGTTCCTTTTACATAATTAATTACAAGCGGCTGGGCATTCGCCACATTGGAACCCTTATCCGCCGAATACTGTACATGACCTACGCCAAGATTACCGCATAACTCATCCAGCATCTCCTCTTGAAACACTTCGCTGACAAGCCCCATGCCTTTTTTCGTCTGTACTCCACAAACTCCTTTTGTATCTGTCACTGCAATCCCACAAGACTGCTGTCCGCGATGCTGCAGCGCAAACAATGCATAATAGATCGAAGATGAAACATCCTCTCCATCAAAATCATACGCTCCGAATACACCACATTCTTCATGTAATCCGGAATCTGCTGTCTCATATTTCTTTTCTCTTCGCATCAATAACTCCTTACTGAATTCCGATTCGTTTAAATACTTCCTGGTAAGCATCTTCTACATTACCAAGATCTCTTCTGAAACGGTCTTTATCAAGCTTCTCATGTGTCTTCACATCCCAAAGTCTGCATGTATCCGGAGAAACTTCATCAGCAAGAATAATCTGTCCATGATAGCGTCCAAATTCAATCTTGAAGTCAATCAGTTCAATTCCTGCTGCAAGGAAGAATTCTTTCAGAACATCATTTACTTTAAATGCATATTCTGTAATCTTATCGATCTCCTCCTGTGTTGCAGCTCCAATTGCTTTTGCAAAATAGCTGTTAATGAGCGGATCACCCAGCTCGTCATCTTTATAACTGAATTCCAGTGTCGGGCAGAGAAGCTTTGTTCCTTCTTCGATTCCAAGTCTCTTAGAGAAGCTTCCTGCTGCTACATTACGTATGATTACTTCAAGAGGAACGATCTCTACTTTCTTAACAGCCGTCTCACGGTCACTCAGTTCTTCTACAAGATGTGTCGGAACTCCTTTTTCTTCCAGAACTTTGAAAATGTAGTTTGTCATACGGTTGTTGACAACACCTTTTCCAACGATCGTACCTTTTTTCTCACCGTTGAAAGCTGTCGCATCATCTTTGTAATCAACAATTACGATATCCGGATCCTCTGTTGCAAATACTTTCTTTGCTTTTCCTTCGTAAAGCTGTTCTAATTTTTTCATACGTGTCCACCAGTTCCTTTCGCTTTTCATTCATTTGTTTATGATATCGCAGTACACATTTTATGCCCCGCTTACGATTCGATTATAATACAAGGCAGGCGGAAAATCAACATATCCGCCTGCCTTGTCTACGCTTTACTTATTATTTATTTTCAAATACTTATATTAGTTTTTCTTATATATTGTACATACTTTATAAGTTCTCTTTCATATCACATGTTTTTCCGGTACTTTTCACGCCATTTTTCCAGAAGCTGCTCAGAATCATCTACTTGAATCTTTTCAGCCAGCGCTTCTGACATTTCACGAAGTTCCCGGTCAATCCCAATATAAACAGTACTCTTTCCGAGAAGCTGCTGATACGCCTCCGTTGTCATATAATTCTTACAACAGTAAATATAGGATATGAGCATGCTTTCTTCTTCGCAGATCTGAAATGCATTTTCATACATGCGTGCAGCTTCTTCATACAGAAACAGCTTCCCATAAGCTGCGCCGAGACATCCGTATACATTACCATAAAAGGTTCCATCCACCGATTCATCCGTTTCTCCATAAACAATGGATTGATACACTAATATTGCCTCTCGGACTTCACCACTTGCAAGGAGATTGTCACCCATATATTTTTTTCGTTCAATCTCTTTTTGATTTTTTAATTTTTCAAGTACATTCTGGATTTGAAGTATTTCGGACTTTGTATAAATACCGGAATGTTTCAAAATTGTCAAAACAAACTGTTCTACTGCTCCATGCCGTTTGATCGCGCTTTTCAATGTATACGCCATATCTTTCATATCAAGTTCTTCTTCAATCCAGTCACAAAGCTGTTCGTTCATCACTGTATAATCGATCAGATACAGGTTATTGGAAATATAGTAGCAGAGTTCTTCCAACGTATAAATCCTTCTGTGTATCCTTGTGATCTCGTATGGCTGAGATGCTTTCTTACTGTGACAAAGAATTAAACTGCCCATTGCTTCCTCCTAACCGGATCAGTTTCTCCGCAGCAAATCCCGCCGCCGGAAAGAACTCGCCCAATCCCATATCTTCTACTATAACTTTCAGGGTTCTGTCATCCTGAAACAGCATTTTCATCTGTACCCGCACGGTATAAGGCTGATTCACAGAAAGACCGTCAAGAGATATCTCTTCAATACGACTCTCTCCGGACGCCAGCGAATCAATTCGTATTTCAATCGCCTCTCCATCCGTCAAAAGTGCTTCTAACTGGCAATCAGATTCATACCAGTGCGCTCCCCAGTTTACAACCGGCTGCCAGACATCTCCTCCTCTTCTTCGAACTTTCAAAGAAATCTGCTCTGTCATTTTTGTATCATCCAGGTATACCGGCCCTTCTTCAAACTCCATTCCGCGCCTGTATGCCGCATAACACGCTCCTTTACTGTAAAGGTTATTTCCCTGAAATGCACGCCGGCCGTTACAGATAACTTTCAGAGAACTCGGATACCAGTTTTGATCAAATCCTTCTCCTGTCAAATAGACAGAAGAAATCAGCCTCTTCTCAAACACCCCCTGAACAAAAGTACGAAATCTGGCATCTGCTTCTGCTGCTTTCTCCTCATCTGTCATCGGAAACACTGCTTTTAATTCTTCCATCCGAATATTTGCTACCTCTTCCACTGTAACAAACGGATCTCTCCCTTTATCAAATGCTGTTTTTAACTTCTTCAGCATAAATGCCCGGATTTCTTTCCGATTGCAGTACAGCAATGCGGATTCATACTGCCACAGCTCTTTTGGCTGATAAAACATATAATAGCAAAAGCTTTCTTTGTAATCCTGCACATAAATATTTTTTCTCTCAATTCCTATCCGCTGGGCAATACCTTTCAGCATCTGAACAATGTCTTCATTTACTTTCGGTAACGTAAACACGATCACACTGATATCCTCAAAACTCTTCAGTGACATTTCGATAAATCTGGCAAGAAGCCATACCGCTTCATATGTCTGATCCTCATATGTAATTTTTTCCTGAGCCATTGCTTTATTCCAAAGATCATCTACAGTATATCCCTCTTTAACAACAGCAAGCCTTCTCGCCCGCTTTCCGTAAAACCATATATGATCATGATAACCGATCACCAGCGGAATCTGATAATTATCTACTGCCACTTCCAGGGTAGCCGGCTCTCTCTCTGCCTCATCAAAATAGCTGATCTGACAGCCATATTCATTTAAATCGTAGCCTATCATCATACCTTTCATCGAACTGTATTTCCCCTTCTCTTGATTAATATACCTGGAACAATTTATCTGCCAGCGCGTCTTCAAGCGCATACGACTGCATTGCTTCTTTCCTCTTTTCTTGAGGCAGAAGCGAGATTTCATTTAATTTCCCATATTTGCCTGCATGCGCCCATTTTCGTTTCACATAAGAACGCTTCTCCGTTGTTGTACTTCCATCTGCAGCAGTTTCCCGGAAATAATACCGAAGTCTTTCATCTTTATATAAAGTAAACTCTTTTACATAAACATTTTCATAAGTCGGAATCAGAATCTCTGCTTCAAAGCCAACGCCTTCCTGCTCATCTCTTACGATCTGATAATGAAGCTTCACTCTGCTGTCTGCATGTTTCGCCTTATACTGAATCAGTATCTTATCAAATAACTGAACTTCCCGAAGCCAGGCTTCCGGATATGTCAGATAGAATGGGAATACAAGTCCTTTCATACGCATTTCCCGAAGCCATCCGAAGAGCTTTTCTTCCCGTCCCGCCAGATTTTCTCCCGAATAGCGCTTCAAAAGCGCAATCTTGCAAATATCTGCCAGTTCCTCTTCTGCGCCATATTCATCTTCCATAATCTGGAACACACATTGATTTACCATTCGATCCCGCAGCACATATTCCCGGCTGACAAATGCCAGGTACGCCTGCTTAATCCTGAAATAAGGAACTCCATCATAGTAGTCCTGAAAGATCTTCTCTTCGTGATACATTGCTTCTGAAAACAGCATCTGAGTTATAATCCGTTCTGCCAGTTTCTTTGTATTCACTTCATACTGCTTTGCTGCATACCAGAGGTCTTTCATATGTTCTGTCGGTCCGCAATAGAAATTCGCCAGATATGTCAATGTCACTTTATCGTACTGTCCTAATTCAAACAGTGTATAGCAGAGATAACTCAGAAAATCATCTTCTTCGTAATTCTCTTCCCGGATTCGTTTACTGCAGATACAGAAGACGTTTTCTTCTTCATATTGCTCCATTCCGTATTTGCGAAGGTTTTCAAATGAAAGTTCTCTTCCTTTGCGCTCTCTTCCTTCAACCTGAGTCGTATCATTGTAATGACGGCTCAACTCCAGGAATTTCTGTTCGTAAAACAAACGTATACTCTCAAACGGAATAGAATCCGCATAATGCCAGCCATTTTGTCCTTCCCAAACAATTCTGGAATCTTTTTGTTTTAAAAAAACAATTGCACCATCTTCCCGGTCATAGGCTGTCCGCTGACTAATTGTTCCATCTGCCTCCAGCACAAGCACATATTTCATTCCCGGCTGAGTTGTTGTCACAAGATACGCATGGCAAATATCATAAAGCGCTTCCATTCGCTTTGGCGTCATGCCTTCTTCCGTAAAAAATCTCCGATAAATAATCCTTAATTCTTCACTGATCCTTCTTTTCTCCAACTGGTTCCATGCAAATGCTTCGATGCGCTCTCGATAACTTTCATAAACAGAACTATCTTCCGGTTCGTAAGTAATGATATTCGCATATAAAAGAGCCGCCTTCCTGTCATTCAGTGTGTTGCCATGCAGAAAATAAAGGTAGATTGTACGCGGTAACTTTCCACTTACTCTTTTCTCTTCCAGGCTAAACATATAATATTCATAAAGCTGTGCAATCTTCAATCCCTCTTCAATAGCCTTTTCAAACCAAATATGATAGCAGCTCTCCATATGCTGGCCTTTGATCAATTGGACACAGATCGCCTGCAAAATAGCAGGTATATGATACTTCTTATAGCATTTTACCAATAACCGATACAGGCTTTCGTCAAAATTCTTCTTCTGACATGCTAACTCCGCTGTCTGAACTGCCATCTCTTCGCCGCAGATCTGATATTTTACCGCAAAATTAACAACCTGGATTTCAAATGTGTTAAGCTGTTTTAAGCAGTCCGGACGCTCTTTTAAATACCGAAACGCCTGAAGATAAAAGATAAGGCTGTGCGCTCCATTTTCAAACTGCCTCTCCATCATCCGTATCTTAGCAGACGTATTTTCATAGACGCTATCGGTTTCGAGCAACATCATAGCAATACGCCAGTTATGCGGAAATTTGGTGTGGAGCCTTCGCATCTCTTCTGTTACTTTACGTCTTTGTTCCTCTTCCGGATTCAGTAGCAGCATCAAATACAAATAATAAAGCGCTCTCTCCGGAGTATGTCCAAGATCTGACTTCTTATAGTTGTAATGCTCCAGAAGCCATCTCGCTTCTTCTCTCTTCTCGCCAATCAGATACACATGGGCCAGCATCAATTGATAGATTTCCTGTTCCGGCGCCAGTTCTCTTAATTTCTGAAAACTATTTACCGCCTCTTCTGCCCAGATACTTTTCTCCATGCGTCCTGCCTCAACACCGAGATAGCCTTTCAGTGTCTGCGCCAGAATAAACTCTTCTTCCCGCTCTTTTCTTGGATTCAATAAAGCCTGATGCACTGTAATCTCACAGCAGATTTCTTCATACGGTGTATCCACATAAATCCGCCCATAATTATAGCCCTGGTGAAGCCCATCCTCCTCTATGATATACGGAAGGCTGCATTGATTCCCAACAAAATCATCTATTACAATCTGACTGCGCGCAACTTTCAAAAACTTCCCTTCTACGCGCACATAAGCTGTCAGATGTCCCCATGTATTTTTCTCCAGATGGATCTCGTCTTTTGTCGCTTCTAATATATTTTCAAATTCACGTTCTTCTTCCTGAAAAGACAGAAAAATCCGTTCTTTCTGCTTCGTACCAACAAGAAATTCTTCCAACGCCTGCTCGCTCAAAGACCATTTGCGCATATTATCATACAGAGAATAAATCCATTTTTCCTCATATTTCAGTACATCATAAAACGCTCTGGAGCGAAACAAACGATGTGCTTCTCCGAAATCCTGATAAGCAAGTTCCCGAAATTCTTTCAATGACTGTACTTTTCCACAGGATGTCATGACAAACGGCTTCTCTACTATAGCTGTAAAGGTAAGTTCATACTCGCCTCCATTCGTCACAACAGTAAATGTTCCCCGTTCTACAAATCCCGGTTCCAATCCTCGTCCATCATAGGTAAAATGAACTTCTACAGAAGCCCCTTCAAAACCTGATTCCACACAATTGATACGAAAAGAGGATGGATATACCAGCCCTCTGATATCTCCATCCAGACGGTTTTCTATACGGAAGCTGCCCTGATATATCTCTCCTTCTCCAATCAGAAGTTCCAAATGTGTCTGTGGGAAATATATTTCCGGCCGCGAAATCTGAAAGTTTCCTTTTGCAAATTGTTTAATCTTATTCTTCAAGATGCCACCTACTTTACATGTTGCTGTTTACAAACTTTTATAAATACGATTATAACATTATTTCATTTCAGTTAGCAATACACTATCCAAGATTTTTCTGCCATCCTTATTTCTCTAAATCTAACATGCTGCAATTTGCACCGATTTAGCCACAATCACACATAGTTCCTAAAACGCTGTCATAAGAATAGATTAACAAAAGATCTCAACTTAGGAGGATCTATGTCAGAAACATCTCAAAAAGAACGACTTTTCGCTGCTTCAGAGGCTTATCCACCAATTTGTGCTGCCGGAGAAAATCGCGCTTATGCCCGTGCCATGCTTGACAACGTGGGCGGACTCCGCTCTGAAATGAACGCTGTCAGCATCTATTTCTATAACAGTCTTATAGTCGCAGATAAGTGCGATGCAGCAGAAGCTTTCCATAAGATCAGCATCGTGGAAATGCATCATCTTCACATCTTTGCCACGCTCGCCAAACAGCTCGGTGAAGTACCTCGCCTTTGGGGATTTCAAGCTGCCGCCGTGTCTACTGGTCTCCATGCTACAACAAGTACACTTCTGAATTAAAGCCAATGCTCTTACAAGCAATCGAAAACGAACAGCAGACGATAAAAAAGTACGAATCACAACGCCAGTGCATTTATGACGAAAATATTCGTGCAAATCTCTCCCGCATTATCCTTGATGAAGAACTTCATATTTCTATTTACGAAACACTTTATCGAAAATATTTCTGTTAACAAAAACCAGAAAGGCAAAGCATCTGCACGCGCCTTTCTGGTTTTTCTAATCTCAGTATCTAATTATATTTCCAGTAGATCGTCAACTTATTTGCTCTTACGTCTTCTCGATAATAATAATGAATCTGGTTTAGACCATACCACCTTCCCAGATACTGCGCCTGTGCCTCCAGAAGGCCTCCAAACAAAATCTGTCTCGCCTCCTCATACACTGCATCGTCTCGAAATTTCATTACTACTTTATCTTCTTTTTCTTCTATGGAGCTTTGGAGTATCCGTTCCAACAGCTCTGCATCTGCCATTTCATAATACATTCCATTCCGCTTATAATAATCATAAGTATCTGCTGTACAGGCCGGATATGGAATATCACTTTCAAGTGTATGTGTTTTCAAAAGTTCGTCGTCAGAGCAGCAGAGATAATCGTATGTAATTTCATTTCCTATTGTCTCCAAAGCATTTTCCTCCTGAAGAAATACCGGATCTCCCCACGTTGTATCTACATAATAATATTCTCCGTCACATTTCACAAGATTCCATGCATGCGCTTCTCCGGTATAAACTTCACCGGTTACATAAGTACAGAAGATACCAAGCCGGTTCAGCAAATATTGGGTCGCCCTTGCGTATCCTGCACAAACGGATTCATGTCCTACAAAAACACTGTAAATATTCTGGTTCTCCGGTGCATCTACACGGTACTCTACCGAATTAATAATCTTCTCATAAACCTGTTTGATTTTTTCATATTCCGAAAGTTCCGGGGCAATTTGCGCCAACCAAATCTCTGATTCTGTGTCAATCTCCACTTTTCTCCGCGCTCTCTCCTCCCCCGAACAAGTATATCCGGGCATAATAACTGAATAGGTTTCCGGCACCGTATATGATGTCGTTCTCGAACTGCCATCACACCAGAAAAATTCCGGATGATCCATATAAACATATTGATATACACGATTTCCCTGATCAGGATTTGACAAATGCACATATATCTCATCTCTTCCGGCTTCTAATCCCGCTAAAATCTCTCTATATGCCTTTTGCTCATTCTCTTTCAGTAAGGAGTAATAGAAATAATTTTCTGCTTCTTCATTGCCGATGACTCTCTCCAGAAACGGAAGTGTCATCTCGCTGTTGGCTGGAATTGTTTTCTTCCATAAGATTTGAATTGCCAAAACCCCAGCCAGCAAACTAATCATCAGCAGAATCACTATCAACATTATTTTCTTTATAATCCTGCGCCGTTTCCTTTGTTTTAGCATCTCATCCTCCTTTTACATTCTCTATTATATGATATCGGCAAATGACTTACAACCAAATATTCATATACCTTTTTTTCCCACATATACTATATTGAAAAAGTAGCTTATGAGGTATTTTATGTATTTACACGCTGCCGAAGCTTCCTCTTTTGGAAAGCTGCAACTTCAAGTCACATCCGAAATCGATACGATTCCAATTACAGATGCAACCATAACTATTTCCTATACAGGAATTCCGGAAACACCGCTTGAAACACTTACCACGAATTCTTCCGGACAAACAGAAATCATTGATCTTCCCACTCCTCCGGTAGAATATAGTCTTGATCCCTCCATTTTTGAACAGCCATATTCCGAATACACTTTCGATATCACTGCTCCCGGCTATGAACCTGTTAATATTTCCGGCGCAGAACTATTAGCGACGTAACTGCGCTTCAACAGGTATCTATGCGCCCACTTACGCCAGAAAATGCCACTCCGGAGATCTTCAATATTCCTGCCCATACGCTCTATGCGGAATATCCACCCAAAATTCCTGAAGCTGAAATTAAGCCGGTCAACGAATCCGGTGAAATCGTGTTAAGCCGGGTTGTAATTCCTGAATTCATCGTTGTACATGACGGTTCTCCACGGGACAACACTGCAAAAAACTACTACGTTAAATATAAAGACTATATCAAAAATGTAGCATCCAGTGAAATCTACGCCACCTGGCCGACAAATACCATACGGGCAAACGTATTAGCTATCATGTCCTTTACATTGAATCGTGTTTACACAGAATGGTACCGAAATCAAGGATACGATTTTACCATTACTTCCTCTACCGCTTTCGACCACAAATGGATTCACAATCGCAATATTTATGACTCCATTTCCCTCGTTGTAGATGAGCTTTTTGCCGACTATCTTTCCCGACCAAACGTAAAACAGCCAATTCTTACACAATATTGTGACGGCAGACAAGTACAATGTCCGAATTGGATGACACAGTGGGGATCTAAAGAACTGGGAGATCAGGGTTATTCTGCTATTGACATTCTCCGCTCCTTCTACGGCGAAGATATGTACATCAATTCTGCCCAGGAAATCTCCGGAATTCCTTCTTCCTGGCCTGGATATGTTCTTCAAATCGGAAGTTCCGGAGAAAAAGTGCGCCAGATGCAGCAGCAGTTAAATGTCATTGCAGGTGCATACCCGGCCATTCCTAAGATTGATGCTGACGGTATTTTCGGACCACGCACTTCAGAAAGTGTACGAATTTTCCAGGGTGTGTTCGGACTTCCTAAAACAGGAACCGTTGACTATCGCACATGGTATAAAATTTCTGAAATCTATGTTGGCGTATCAAGAATTGCTGAACTCCAATAGGTTTTTATTTTACCCCAATCCTTGACAAAGAACTTTTTTATTTTTTGTTCAAAACTGCAGATTTAAAAAACACCGCGAAACGCCTCCGTCTGAAGGCATTTCGCGGTGTTAAGCAGATGCTCCATATTGCTTTATGCAATAAAAACACGCTGTCTTTTTTAATTATTTCCAGTTTACAATTTTTTCAAAATCCGGCTTGAGCGCTGCTCCTCCTACAAGTCCACCGTCAATATCCGGCTGTGCAAACAATTCCGGTGCACTTGCTGCTGAAACACTTCCGCCATACTGAATACGGATTGCTTCTGCTGTTGCTTCATCATAAATCTCTGCAATACATGCACGGATTGCCGCACATACTTCCTGCGCCTGTTCTGTTGTAGCAACTTTTCCTGTTCCAATTGCCCAGATTGGCTCGTAAGCGATCACTGCTGTTTTTGCCTGATCTGCTGTGACATCTAAAAATGCAATTTTAATCTGCTGACGGATGAAATCAATTGTAACACCCTGTTCTCTCTGTGTTAATGTCTCTCCACAACAAACAATCGGTGTAATACCATGTTCGAAAGCTTTTTTCACTTTCTTATTTACAGTTTCATCTGTCTCTGCAAAGTATTCTCGTCTCTCAGAATGTCCGATGATAACATATTTCACCCCTACATCTGTCAGCATTGCCGGAGAGATTTCTCCTGTGAATGCACCTTTTTCTTCAAAATACATATTTTCTGCTCCGATTGCAATGTTGCTTCCCTTTGCAGCTTCCATTGCCGGAATAATGTCAATTGCAGGTACACAGAAAACAACATCTGCTTCTTCTGTTGCTACAAGAGGTTTTAATGTATTTACTAATTCAACTGCTTCGCTTGGAGTCATATTCATCTTCCAGTTACCAGCAATAATTTTTCTTCTTGCCATGATCTTTGCTCTCCTTATTTATTTATCATTTGCCGCTGCAACACCTGGTAATTCTTTTCCTTCCAGGAATTCCAAAGATGCGCCGCCGCCTGTAGAGATATGTGTCATCTTATCACCAAATCCAAGCTGGTTAACTGCTGCTGCAGAATCTCCGCCGCCGATAATCGTAGTAGCGTCTGTTTCTGCCAATGCTTTTGCAACTGCAATCGTTCCTTTTGCAAGTGTCGGGTTTTCAAATACACCCATCGGTCCATTCCAAACAACTGTTTTTGCTGATTTTACTGCATCTGCATATAACTCGGCAGTCTTCGCACCGATGTCCATACCTTCCATATCAGCCGGGATTTCATCTACAGATACAACAGATACTTCAATCTCTGCATCGATTGGATTTGGGAAGTCTGCTGCAATTGTTGTATCCACCGGAAGAAGTAATTTCTTTCCTAACTTCTCTGCTTTTTCCATCATTTCTTTGCAATAATCAATCTTGGAATCATCAACAAGTGATTTACCGATTTCTTTTCCCTGTGCTTTTAAGAATGTGTAAGCCATACCACCGCCGATAATTAATGTATCACATTTTTCAAGAAGGTTAGAAATAACATTTAATTTATCTGCAACTTTCGCTCCGCCGAGAATTGCAACAAACGGACGAACCGGATTCTCAACTGCATTTCCGAGGAAGTCGATCTCTTTCTGCATTAAGTATCCTACTACTGCGGTATCAACGTACTCTGTTACACCTACGTTGGAGCAATGTGCTCTGTGAGCTGTACCGAATGCATCATTTACAAATACTTCGCACAGAGATGCGAGTTCCTTGCTGAACGCTTCTCCGTTCTTTGTCTCTTCTGCACGATAACGTGTATTTTCTAATAATACAACTTCGCCGTCTTTCATAGCTTCTACCGCTGCTTTTGCGTTTAGTCCCACTACTTCAGGATCTGCAGCGAATTTTACTTCCTGTCCTAATAATTCAGAAAGTCTTACCGCAACTGGTGCAAGAGATAATTCCGGTTTCGGTTCTCCTTTCGGTTTGCCGAGGTGAGAACAGAGAATTACTCTGCCTCCGTCTGCGATTAACTTCTTAATAGTAGGAAGTGCAGCAACCAAACGGTTCTCATCTGTGATTTTTCCTTCTTTTAACGGCACATTAAAGTCACATCTTACGAGAACTTTTTTGCCTTTTACATTAATATCATCTACTGATTTTTTATTAAGCATCTGAAAATGCCTCCTTTTCATTGATAAAAGGGCCCGGTCCTTAAAAGACCGGACCCTCATGCGTTGCTTCACAACGACACTTTAGAAATCCTTATGAACTGAGATTCTTAGATTTCTCCAGAAATGATTTTACCGAAGTATTTGATTGTTCTTACCATCTGGCTTGTGTAAGAGTTTTCGTTGTCATACCAAGAAACAACCTGAACTTCTGTTGTTCCGTTGTCTAATGGGCAAACCATTGTCTGAGTAGCATCAAATAAAGAACCATATGTCATTCCAACGATATCGCTTGATACGATTTCATCTTCGTTATATCCGTAAGATTCATTTGCTGCTGCTTTCATAGCTGCGTTGATCTCTTCTTTTGTTACATTTCCTTCAACAACTGCTGTTAAGATTGTTGTAGAACCTGTAGGTGTTGGTACACGCTGAGCAGAACCGATTAATTTTCCATTTAATTCCGGAATAACAAGACCGATTGCTTTTGCAGCACCTGTGCTGTTCGGAACGATATTTACTGCTGCTGCACGAGACCTTCTCAAATCACCTTTTCTCTGTGGTCCGTCAAGTGTCATCTGATCTCCTGTGTAAGCATGGATTGTGCACATGATACCAGATTTGATCGGTGCAAGATCATTTAATGCTTTTGCCATTGGTGCAAGGCAGTTTGTTGTACAAGAAGCTGCAGAAATGATGTCATCTTCTTTTGTTAATGATTCATGGTTTACATTGTAAACGATTGTAGGAAGATCGTTTCCAGCCGGTGCAGAAATAATAACTTTCTTAGCTCCTGCTTTGATATGAGCTTCTGCTTTTGCTTTAGATGTGTAGAATCCTGTACACTCTAAAACAACATCTACGCCGATTTCTCCCCATGGAAGTTCAGCAGCATCTGCTTTCGCATAAATTTTGATTTCTTTTCCATCAACTGTGATAGAATCTTCTCCAGCTTCTACTTTATCGCAAAGAGCGTATCTTCCCTGTGTTGAGTCATATTTTAATAAGTGAGCAAGCATCTTAGGAGATGTTAAGTCGTTGATTGCAACGATTTCAAATCCTTCTGCTCCGAACATCTGTCTGAATGCAAGACGTCCAATACGTCCAAATCCATTAATAGCTACTTTTACTGCCATGTTTAATTCCTCCTAAAGTCATATAGAATTTTTGATTTAACAGTTGTTTGCCTGTCTGTTGTGATTTTAATAACATTGTTAAAGAATCATCAACCTAAAAATATTGTACAAAATAATGTGCAAAAAATCAAGCCTTACTTCTTAGTTTTTCCAAAACTTCCACCTTAACTGCATATTCTTCCTGTATTTTTGTCAAATTGACAAAAATTCCGGCTTCCGCTCGCGAAATACTGTGTAATACCGAAAGCCTGCTGTATTTAAAATCTCTTTCACTTTGTTAAAATCGTAAGCGAGATGCTCCGGGCGATGCCCATCGGAACCAACAGTAATAATCTCTCCGCCAAGCTCTCGGTAACGTTTTAAAATCTCCGGCTTCGGATGGGCAAATCCAAGCCCATACTTAAACCCGGCAGTATTAAGCTCGATTCCCTTCCCTTTCATGATTACTGTTTTTAAAATCTCATCAAGAATATCCTTGTACATACTATAATGATAATGTGTTGCCTGTTCTTTTCCATAACGCACGACATAATCAATATGTCCAAGCACATCGAAATCATCAATATTTTGAACATCGACCAGCATTTCTTCAAAAGCTTCCCGGTAGCGTTCTTCATCTGATTTCATGGAATTCTCTCTCTCAAAATATGGATCAATCCCACCAAACACATGAGCTGAACCAATTACAAAATCAAAGGGATATTTTCCTGTCATCTCGTGGTAAAATGCTCCAAGATGAGGCTGTAAGCCGATCTCCACTCCGATTCGTACATCAATCTCCTCGCGATAGCTTTCTCTTAACTCGGAAAGTGTGTGGAAATATCTTTCCAGATCAAATCGAAATGAATGTGCTGCTTCATCCAGACCGTTTTCTTTGGCTGGATAATCTTCGTCATAATGATCGGTAATACAGATCATTTTCAGCCCTTTCCTTATAGCTGCTTCAATCTGCAGTTTTGGTGTGATTGCCGGATCTGTATCACTGGAAAAATTTGTATGCATATGAAAATCTGTTTTCATCTACTTATCACCTATGATCGTTCCTCCGCCGAGTACATATTCTCCATCATAAAATACAACTGCCTGCCCCGGCGTGACTGCTCTTTGCCTTTCTTCAAATGTGCAGAGGACTTCATCTTCCCCTGTCATTCTTATTGTACACCAGGCGCCCTTATGATTGTATCTGATTTTTGCAAACCCGCATTTCCCCTTCTAATTTTTCAATGCTCATAAAATTCAGCCTGTTTGCCCGCACATCATACGTCATAGCCTCTTCATTGCTGCCAATCACAACTTCATTTGTTTCCGGACGGATTTCGAGAACAAACACCGGATAGCCAAGCGCCAATCCAAGTCCTTTTCTCTGTCCCACCGTATAATGAATGATTCCTTTATGTCTTCCAAGTATTTTTCCGTCTGTTGTCACAAAATTTCCTTCCGGCGGAAGCGTTCCCTGTTCCTTCTCAATAAACGCTGCATAATCTCCATCCGGAACAAAACAGATGTCCTGACTGTCCGGTTTTGACGCAACATTTAACTGTATTTTTTCTGCAATCTCCCGAATTTCTTCCTTCGTATATTCTCCTACCGGCATTAACGTTCGCGACAGCTGCTCCTGTGTTAGATTGTAAAGTGCATATGTCTGATCTTTCTGCTGTGTAGCAGAACATCTGAGGGAATATCGTCCATTCGGCAATTGCTCGACTCTTGCATAGTGCCCTGTTGCAATATAATCTGCACCAATATCCAGGCTGCGTTTCAGAAGTGATTCCCATTTTACAAAACGGTTGCAGGCAATGCACGGATTTGGCGTACGTCCATGGCGGTATTCATCCACAAAATAATCGATTACATATTTTTGAAATTCTTTTTTAAAGTTCATCACATAATAAGGAATTTCAAGCTGATCTGCCACCCGTCTTGCGTCATCCACTGCAGACAGTCCGCAGCAGCCACCATTTTCTTCCTGTACTTCCTCCGGCTCCTCCTGCCAGATCTGCATTGTCACACCGATTACGTCATATCCGGCTTCTTTCAGAAGATAAGCTGCTACAGAGGAATCAACGCCGCCTGACATACCCACTACAACCTTTTTCTTTTCCATCTATCTCACTCCTAGTATACTTCTTCCTCTTCTTCGTCTTCGTGAATATCAGATTTTGGTTTTTCTAATCCTTCAATCTGAAGTCCGTTCTTTTCTGCATAATCCCAAAGCGCTGCATGGATCGCCTCTTCTGCCAGTAAAGAGCAATGTACTTTTACCGGTGGAAGTCCATCAAGCGCCTCCATAACCGCTCTATTTGTTACCTGCATCGCTTCATAGATCGTCTTTCCTTTTACAAGCTCAGTCGCCATACTGCTCGTCGCAACAGCCGCACCGCAGCCAAATGTTTTAAATTTTACATCCTGAATTACTTGGTTTTCATCGATATCGAGATAAATTCTCATAATATCTCCGCATTTTGCATTACCAACTGTGCCTACACCGCTGGCATTTTCAATTTCTCCTACATTTCTCGGATGTTGGAAATGATCCATCACTTTTTCTGTATACATATTATTTACCCTCTGCTTTCTTCATAAAATCTTCGTACAATGGTGACATTTTTCTCAAATTTGCAACAATTTCTCTTAACGTCTCTACTACGTAATCCATATCTTCTGTCTCGAACTCTTCATTCAGTGAAATTCTCAAAGAACCATGTGCAATTTCATGCGGCAGTCCGATCGCCAAAAGTACATGGGACGGATCGAGTGAACCAGACGTGCATGCAGAACCGCTGGAAGCACAAATTCCTTTCATATCCAGCATGATTAAAAGCGATTCCCCTTCAATAAATTGAAAACTGAAGTTCACATTATTTGAGAGACGCTCCGTTCGATGTCCGTTCAACCGACAATACGGAATTTCTTTTTCAATCTTCTCAATCAGATAATCCCTCAGCATTCTTTCTTTTTCTGTCCGTTCTTCCAATGTCTTCATTGCACGCTCTACCGCTGCGCCAAATCCAATAATCCCCGGAACATTTTCTGTTCCCGCACGTCTTCTGCGTTCCTGCGCTCCTCCGTGAATAAATGAACGAATCTTTACACCTGTGCGGATATACAGACACCCGATTCCTTTCGGTCCATTTAATTTATGTGCACTTGCACTGAGCATATCAATGTGACATTCATTCACATCAATTGGCATATGTCCAAATGCCTGAACTGCATCTGTATGGAAAAGAACTCCATGGTCTTTCGCAATTTTACCGATTTCTTTAATCGGCTGCACTGTTCCGATTTCATTGTTAGCAAACATAATCGAAATCAAAATCGTATCCGGTCTAATAGCTTTTTCTAATTCATCCAGACGGACCATACCAAATTCATCCACATCAAGATAAGTAACTTCAAATCCTTTTTTCTCCAGATATTCACATGTATGCAATACTGCATGATGTTCCATCTTTGATGTAATGATATGGCGTCCCTTGCTCTCATACGCCTCTGCCGTTGCTTTCAACGCCCAGTTATCTGCCTCTGTTCCGCCCGCAGTAAAATAGATTTCGTTTTCCTTAGCTCCAATTGCTTCTGCAATCATTTCTTTCTGTTTCATCACTGCCGTTTTATTTTTTGCCGCAAAGCTGTATACACTTGATGGATTTCCATATAATTCTGTAAAATATGGCAGCATTGCCTGGACAACTTCAGGAGCTGTCTTCGTTGTTGCCGCATTATCAAGATATAATAATTTCTCCATTTTCATATCCCCCTTTTATTTTATTTTTTCTGCCGGCACTCGCTGTCCGCAGCAGGAACACAGTTCCTTACTTTCTCGTACAAGCTGATCCAGCTTTATTTCATTTACTGTCTGAGTAATACTTTCATTAATTTTCTGCCAGACATATTTTGTCACACAGCGGTCAGCTGTATCACATCCCACTTCCGGATGCAGTCCCCCGCACTCTACTGCTTCAAGACTTCCTTCCAGAGCTCTTAAAATATCCCCCACAGAAATATCTACCGCTGCTTTATCCAAAACATAACCGCCTCCGGCTCCACGGATACTTTTGATCAGGCCGGCTTTTCTAAGGAGCGACATAAGCTGTTCCAGATAACGCTCTGAAATTTCCTGCCTTGCCGCAATACTGCTGATGGATACCGGCTCTTCTTCACTGTACTGAGCCAGGTCGATCATCGCTCTTAATCCATACCGTCCTTTTGTAGATAGTTTCAACTGATCACCTTCTTTTTTAATTCCTACTCTTTTACTAGGATTTCCATTGCTAGAATAACATTACTATTTTGTTCTGTCAAGAGATTTTCTGGAATAAGCTTTATTAACAGCACTATTAGGAGTTTTTATGTCCAAAACGCACTCTATTATCAAAGGAACTCTTATCCTTACCCTTGCCGGAATTCTTACGCGGCTCATTGGTTTTTATTACCGGATTTTTCTAAGTCATACCTTCGGCGAAGAAGCTGTTGGGCTTTATCAGCTCATTTTCCCCGTATATGCTCTTTTCTTTTCTCTTACCTGTGCCGGTACCCAAACTGCCATTTCTCGTCTTACAGCACGCTATACAGCTGTCGGAAAATCTCTTCAGGCAGTTCGCTGTCTTATGACCGGTCTTATGATATCATGCACACTTTCTATCCTGTGTATGATTTTCCTACAGCAAACTTCTCCAGTAATTGCTCTGCATTTTCTCGGAGATCAGCGCTGCGCTCCTCTTTTGTACTCGATGGCATATGCTTTTCCTTTTGGAGCTGTTCACAGCAGCCTCTGTGGATATTATCTCGGACAACGCCGGACAAACGTACCCGCTTTTTCTCAGCTTCTTGAACAGCTTGCCCGCGTCAGTACTGTCTTTCTCCTGTGCCATTTTACACTCAGACAGCATCTCACTCCAAACATTGTATTTGCAATTCTTGGTCTTGCTGCAGGAGAAATAATTTCTTCCTTTTATGCCGTCTTTTATTTTCTTACCGAACAGCGTCAACAGGCAGAACTGCGTCCTGCAGTCCGCGGAATGTTTCAGCCCTTCAGAAGCCTTATGCAGCTTGCCATACCACTGAGCACAAGCCGTATATTATTAAATCTTTTACAAAGCATCGAAGCTGTATCTATTCCGCACAGTCTAAAGGTGTATGGATTAACTACTGCTGAATCACTCTCTGTCTATGGCGTTCTAACTGGTATGGCACTCCCATGTATTCTTTTCCCTTCAGCTGTAACCAATTCCATGTCTTCTATGCTAATGCCAACTGTAGCTGAGTTACAGGCGTCTAAAAACCAAACTGCTCTGCACAGACTTGTTTCTAAAGTAGTCTTCTTCTGTATCTTTATCGGAATCATATGCTGTACCGGTTTCCTTCTTGCAGGAAATGTGATCGGGCAAGTCCTATTCCACAGCTCTCTTGCAGGAACTTTCATCGTAACGCTTGCCTGGATCTGCCCATTTCTTTACTTAAACACTGCTCTTTTGAGTATTTTAAACGGATTGGGAAAAACATCGTCCACACTGCTCATCAACATGGTCGGACTCACTGTCAGAATCATCAGCGTCTATCTGATTATTCCCTTTTGCGGCATCCAGGGATATTTATGGGGACTGCTTTTAAGCCAAATACTTATTACCCTTTCTTCTTTTTTTCTTTTAAAACGGATATCGTAATCCAAAATACAATATGTTCCAGGCACATCACATAAAAAGGAGACAGAAGCTGCTATAATATCAGCATTTCCTCTGTCTCCCTTTTTTAACCAAGAAGTCGAATAAATAACTTCATGATATCTGGATTTACATAAGCTTCCATAAAAATCCCTATCAGAAATATCCCTCCCACCGTCGTACTCTTCCATATATTCCACCGAATCTGCGGATAGCCATACAAATACCAAAGTAATATGGCGTATCCAAATCCATAAGCAATCATATGCGGAAACATTCCAGCTATGCAGATAAGCATTCCTTTCATACCAAGATTCAAAACTGCCGCCACCGCCACAATCCCTCCGCTAAAGCCTGTCCAGAGCAGAAAAACCGCAGCAGCACTGCTTTTGAATCTGCTGCATCCTGCTATTGCCAGCAACGACAGCGGAAAGAGACGGAGCTGTAAAAGATAAAAGAAATATTCCTTCACATTAATTTCTGTCTGCATATACTGTCTAAGAAAATATTCCTGAAAAATTCCGGAAGAATCCGGGGTGTTTCCTCCGACAATATTGGCATATAGAATTCCGACAAAAAACCCCGCCATATAATAGAGCAAAAGCTGCTTCTTTGACTTTCGTATCTTCATAGGACTCCCTCCCATCTGTTGATACTATATATATGCCGAGGTTATTGTTTTATTCAAGTTTATTCTGCATGATATTTTGCATCGTATGCAAGAATAGCCGCAATCGTTTTACTGTCTTCAATTTCCTGATTCAAAATCTTTTCTTTCAGTTCTTCTATCGTATAGGCTTCCACATCAATGTACTCATCCGCATCCAGATGTTGTTTTGATGGAATCAGATTTCTCGCTGTAAAAATCTCAATTTTTTCATTACAAAGCGCCACTGTCGTGCGAATGGTAATCAGTTTTTCCAGATTTTCCGAGCGATACCCTGTCTCCTCTTCCAGCTCACGGCTCGCACAGACAATTCCCGGCTCGTCAATGGTATCAAGTTTCCCCGCCGGAATCTCAATTGTCTCCCGATCGATCGCATTTCGAAATTGACGTACCATCAAAATCTTCCCATCCTCTCTTACCGGCACCACCGCGGCAGCACCATTGTGATGGATAAAATCATAGTGAACTGTTTTGCCGTCCGGTGTCAGCATCGTATCATCGTAAACATCCAGCACAGCTCCTCGATACGCTAAATCTCTTTTAATTCGTTTCACAGAATCCATTCTTCTCCCTCCAATCTGTTTTCAGTATAACAAATTTGTTTCTGTTCTCCAATGGCATTTTTGTTTCCCACAGAATAAAAAGGGCAGGATATTTGTTATCCCACCCTTATCTTACTTCAAAATAATATTTGACTTATTTTTTCGGTCAATTACTTCGCATAGTCCGTTGCTCTGGATTCACGAATTACATTGACTTTAATCTGTCCCGGATATTCCAATTCGAATTCAATCTGTTTTGCAATATCCCGTGCCAGTAACACCATATCATCATCACTGATCTGTTCTGGAACTACCATGACACGAATCTCTCTTCCTGCCTGAATGGCAAAAGACTTATCAACTCCCTTAAACTGGTTGGTGATATCTTCTAACTGTTTTAATCTGTTTGTGTATGTCTCTAATGTCTCTCTTCTTGCACCTGGTCTCGCTGCAGAAATCGTATCAGCTGCCTGTACGATACATGCAATCAGAGATTCTGGTTCTACATCACCATGATGAGATTCTACTGCATTAATGACTGTTGCAGATTCTTTGTACTTACGGCAAAGATCCACTCCAATCTGGATATGAGAACCTTCAACATCATGATCAATGGATTTACCAATATCATGTAAAAGTCCTGCACGTTTGGCAACGCGGACATCAAGTCCAATCTCACCTGCAAGAAGTCCTGAAAGCTGCGCCACTTCGATAGAATGTTTCAGCGCATTCTGTCCATAACTTGTACGGAACTTCATGCGGCCAAGCAGACGGATCAGCTCCGGATGGATTCCATGAACACCAACTTCAAGAGCTGCTGCCTCTCCTTCCTCACGGATCATACTTTCTACTTCTTTCTGTGCTTTCTCAACCATCTCTTCAATTCTTGCCGGATGGATACGTCCATCCACAATTAATTTTTCGAGAGCAATACGCGCTACTTCTCTTCGAATCGGATCAAAGCCGGATAAAACAACTGCTTCCGGAGTATCATCGATAATCAATTCCACTCCTGTCATCGTCTCTAAAGTACGGATATTACGACCTTCTCGTCCAATAATACGTCCTTTCATCTCATCACTTGGAAGCTGTACAACAGAGATTGTCGTCTCTGCCACATGATCAGCCGCACACTTCTGAATCGCAGTTACGACATATTCTTTTGCTTTCTTTGCAGCCTCTTCCTTTGCCTGGTTTTCCAGTTCTTTTACCATCTTAGCGGTATCATGTTTCACATCATCTTCAACAGTTTTTAACAGATATTCTTTTGCCTGTTCGGAGGTCAGACCTGAGATTCGTTCCAGTTCCCGTACTCTTTGTTTTGTCAGTTCTTCTGCTTTGACTTCTCGCTGCTTAATCTGTTCTTCACGAGTTACAAAGCTAGCTTCTCTCTGCTCAATTGCTTCTGAACGCTTATCAAGAGCTTCTTCTTTGGAAAGGACTCTCTTCTCGTAACGCTGCAGTTCTGCTCTGCGTTCCTTCGATTCTTTCTCGAGTTCATTCTTTGTACGAATGGACTCTTCTTTCACTTCCAAAAGTGCTTCTTTTTTCTTCGTTTCAGCCGTTTTTAATGCATCATCTATAATCTCGCGCGCCTTACTATCCGCATTCCCGATCTTACTGTCTGCATCTTTCCGCAGATTATTGACCGTGATCATGTGAGTAAGCCCTGCTGTTACTACTGATACAACTACAGCAACAATTATATAACCTAGCACAGGAGCACCTCCTTATTTAGTTTTCATTGTACAAATACAACAGTTAAATTTTATACTGTTTTGTTAAATATGTCAAGCATTCAATCAGAAACTTCCTTCATCCCCACAAGAAATCTCCATTGCACGACGAATTTCTTCATAACCAAATCCTTTTCGCGCCAGATAGCCATAAAGCTTTTGCTTCTGATTCTCATCCATATCAGGCCGATACCCTTTTTTAGAAAGGAGTGTGCAAATTGCTTCCAGCGCATCTTCCTGGTCATAACAGGATTCAAACGCCTCATCAATTTGTTCTCCCGGAATCCCTTTCTGCAGAAGGGCAGCATAGATTTCTCTTCGGCTCTTCTTCTCCTTCCGGTTCAGTACATACATCTGCACATACCTTTCATCATTGATATATCCAAAGCGTTTCACATATGCAACAGCTTCTTCTATCAAATCTTCCGGATAATTACTCTGTCGAAGTTTACTTCGCAGATCTGCCTCTGTTCGATCCGATACATTTAAAAGATGAAGCGCCCGCAGTTTTATACGTTTTAAAATAACTTCCTGACGAATCATCTCATAAATTGTTTCACTGATCTGTGCACCCTCAGCAATCTGATAGCGAGACAGTTCGCCTTTGTATAATTCAAAGGCGAACTGTTCATCTAAAAACACTTTATACTTTGTCTTCGTCACGGCTTCTACCCGCGTTACTTTCATACTACTCTTCTTCTGCCTCCGTTTCCGGCTTCGGCACCTGTACAGCAGACTCCTCTGCCGGTGCGAGACCGTAATGCTCTCTTACTTTCGCCTCCAGTTCTGTCATAATATCCGGATGTTCTGATAAATATTGCTTTGCATTCTCACGTCCCTGGCCAATCTTATTCCCGTTATAAGCATACCATGCGCCACTCTTGTTCACAAGATCAATGCTTGTTGCCAGATCCAGAATATCTCCTTCTTTGGAAATACCTTTTCCAAACATAATATCAAATTCCGCTTCCTTAAATGGCGGTGCAATCTTATTCTTAACTACCTTAATTCTTGTACGGTTTCCTACCATCTCACCGCTTTGTTTTAATGTTTCGATTCTTCTGACATCCATACGGATAGAAGCATAAAACTTCAAGGCGCGTCCTCCTGTCGTTGTCTCCGGATTGCCGAACATCACGCCAACTTTCTCTCTCAGCTGATTGATAAAGATTACCACACAGTTCGACTTGCTAATAACCGGAGTCAGTTTTCTGAGCGCCTGAGACATCAGACGTGCCTGCAATCCTACATGGCTGTCTCCCATATCTCCTTCAATCTCCTGACGCGGTACGAGCGCTGCCACGGAGTCGATTACAATAATGTCCATTGCACCGGAACGAACCATCGTCTCTGCAATCTCTAATGCCTGATCCCCACTGTCTGGCTGTGAAATATAAAGTTCATCAATATCTACACCAATATTCTTAGCATATGCCGGATCAAGCGCATGCTCTGCATCAATGAAACCGGCAATTCCGCCGCGTTTTTGTACTTCGGAGATCATATGCAGCGCTACTGTTGTCTTACCACTTGACTCCGGTCCATAAATCTCAATAACACGTCCCTTTGGAACTCCTCCCAGACCAAGCGCAATATCAAGACTCAAAGAACCTGTCGGAACGGTCTCCACTGCCACATTGGCACTGGCATCCCCAAGCTTCATTACTGTTCCCTTCCCAAAATCTTTCTCCAATTTTGAAATCGCTGCATCTAGTGCTTTCTTTCTATCTTCAATATTATTTGCCATTCTACATACTCCTTTTAAATACGAACTTATGTTCGTTTCTATGAATATATTAGTATACATTCTTTCAATTGTCAATAGTCTTTTATCGAATTCCTGCCCCTTGGAATTGTAAACGATGCTTCTTCAGTATAGCATATCCTTCCATATAAAGATAGAATAATACAAAAAGATTATCTGAAGATTGTGTGTTCAGATAATCCTTTGTTTTTTACACCTAAATGTTATTCATTCTGCTCCAGTACTTCAAATTTCATAGATGCGAACAGCGCTACGATCACAGTTGCTGCCAGACTGTAGACAAGCATAACTGCAAATACAACTTCCGGATTCAGGAAGATTGCTGCTGCCACTGATATAAGCACACCAACTCCAAGCACTGCTGACTGAATGAGAAGCCGCAGAATTGTACGCCCTGTATTTTCCATCGTATTTCCAAGCAGCATTTTTGCAAATACTTTTAAATACATTTTATTTGCCTGTAAAAGTACATATATTACGATACTTGCTGCTATCTGCCAGAATGGTACATGCCAGAAATATCCAATCATACCCGCCATGAGCAGTCCATCAAAAAATGCCTTTATATGTTCCATCTTTGTCGCATTCCACATTTTTCTGACTGCCGTGTCCGGAATCAGATATAAATAAGGATTTTCTAACTCCTTGTCCCATTTACCGGCATAACCGGAAGCACAAAAACTCATGTAAGCGATCAATCCCATCATAACCAGCCCCTGCATTCCTTCTTTCGGCGGTCCATCATCTTCGCCAGAACACCGGCAAGAACAACACAAATTAACGTCATCGAATCAAAAATAAAAAACCGCTCTTTCTTATATTCCAAAAGCTGGCGATAGAAGATTGCTTTGGCGCCGCCTCCAAAATTGCCTTTTACTGTACGGAATTTTTTCTTTTTCCCAAGACTATAACCAGTCTCTCCCCGCTTGCTCCGGTTACGGAGTTCTTGATAATCATCCGCAAATTTAGCCGCATCTTCATAATAAGCACCTGTGTTTTTTATCCGGATCGCCATAAGTGTCAGAAGTATAATCAGCCCCAGATATAATACTGTTCCGATTACATTCAAACGATCCGGACCAAGAATCACAAGCCGAAAAGCGCTGATATCCCATCCCACTACCGGAAGCAGCCGAAAAACCGGATGTTCGATCAGTTCCGCAGCACTTTTTAAGCTGATTCCGTTTTCTTTGAAATACCACAGGAAAAATATCGCTGAAACAATAAGAATTCCTTTGATGAAAATTCCCCATCGTTTAAACTTTCCATCAGCAAAACGGTCACTTCCATAGACAATGATAATCAGGCTGCATTCCAGAACCATTTCCAACACAAAGCAGAGCAAAAACATCAGTGCCGCACGCCAGATTGGAAGATGGAATACCCACACACCGATCACGCTCATGACAATACCGCCCACAATACTCAATCCCAGATTTAATGCCGCTGTATCAAGAAGAATTCTCTTTGGAGAAATCGGCGCAGTAAAAACAAAATGCGCCTGGCAGGGGCGGAAAATAATTCCTTTACGGCCTGCATAGCTGACGAAATTTGCAGGAATCATATAAAAACTCCAAATCGTCATCAAAATCACAAATCCATATGCCGAATCAAATTGAAAGGTTGCTGCAACTGTCCCGATTCCCGCAACAATAATTCCGATATAAAATATTCCGAGAACAAGAAACAGATACGTTGTCGGTCGCTTCAGCGCCTTCTTTATTTGATTCTTCCAAATTGTTTTTCTCAAATACCAAAGTGCTTTCATTCTTCCTCACCGCCTGTCATTTCGAAGAACAGATCGTCCAGATCTTTACCGCCAACCTCATCTTTCTTATAAGCTCCGATCAATTTTCCTTTCTCCATCACAAACATTACATCCCACAAGCCGTCTACCATTTCAAGCATATGTGTGCTGATGAGCACCGTTACCCCATTTTCTTTTAATTCCAAAATAACTTCTTTCAGTTCCTTAATTGCTTTCGGATCCAGTCCGACCATAGGCTCATCAAATAAGATTACCTGCGGCTTGACTGCAAGTGCGCAGCAGATACTGACCTTTTGCATCATTCCTTTAGACAATTCATTTCCCATTTTATCCTGCTTGTCACTCATTTCAAATCTTGCAAGCAGTCCTTCAATTTCTTCATCTGTAATGCTGCTTTTATATGCCTTACGAATATATTCTATATGTTCACGTACCGTCAGTGCATCAAACAAAGCCGGAATTTCCGGCACATAGGCAAAGACTTTTTTCGCCTCCAGTGATTTTGACGACATCTTTTGAATTCCAATTCCTCCGTCATACCTGAGCAGGCCTGCAATACTTTTTATAATTGTGGATTTTCCCGCTCCATTCGGTCCAAGAAGAATTCCTACACAGCCATCCGGAATCGAGAAACTAACATGATCTACTGCCAGATATTTTCCATAGCGTTTTGATAATCCCTGTACTTCTAGCATTTTATCCCTCCTCAAAACTTTTGTATTATTATATTAATACAGATATTTCTCTGTGTCAATATATAATATCCATAGGCGGAATTGCTGCTTCTTTGCTCTTATCCTCATTCCAAACAAAAAGGACGCTCATTTTTTGAGCATCCTGTTGTTTTCTTCTAATTTTCAGATTCGTACTTTTCTGCCACTTCGCCGCGCTTTTTATAAATACTGTTGGCCGGCACAAATTCCCTCACCATGGAAAGCGGATAAATATTTGTATGAGCTCCGACCACCGTTCCCGGATTCAGTACACTGCCGCAGCCAACTTCTACATTATCGCCGAGCATCGCTCCGAATTTTTTAAGTCCGGTCTCGATTGGACCATCCGGTGTCTTGACCGTCACAAGTGTCTTATCTGATTTCACATTGGAAGTAATCGATCCGGCGCCCATATGCGCTTTATATCCCAGCACCGAGTCTCCGACATAGTTATAATGAGGAACCTGCACTTTATTAAACAAAATAACATTTTTTAATTCTGTAGAATTTCCCACAACAGCGCCTTCTCCAACAATTGCATTCCCTCTAATAAATGCACAGTGGCGTACTTCCGCATCCTTTCCAATAATTGCAGGACCATGAATGCAGGCCGTTGGCGCAACTTTAGCGCTTTTTGCAATCCATATATTTTCTCCACGCTTTTCATACTCTTCTTCACTTAAAGTATCTCCAAGCTTCGGAATAAACTCACCAATCTTCGGAAGGACTTCCCACGGATATGTAACATCCTCAAAAATATCTTTTGCAAGCGTTTCATCCAGTGAATACAGTTCTGATACTGTTAATTCTTTCATACACATTCTCCTACTTCTTTTTATGAATACCTGTTTTATAAAATACTGCTGCCTGTTCATAGTATCGTCTCAGCTGATACTGATTGTTCAGGCCAAGCACACCATTCGTTCTGCTGATAATAAAATTTCTAAGCTTTGTCATATATTCTTCCGGAGTAATTTCTCCTTCTGCCACATAAGTAAGCCCCTTTTCCCAACTGGCAGTCAGTTCCGGATTTAATAGTGATTTAATCGAATTTGCCACTACATCAAAGACCATTTCTCCAAGCAATGTCGGTGTAATGACCTGTGTTTTCTTATTTAAAGCCAAATACTTAATATGTATCAGTTTTTTCAGAATTTCTGCCCTTGTAGCACTTGTACCGATCCCGCTTCCTTTGATCTGTGCCCGCAGTTCCTCATCTTCGATCAACTGCCCTGCATTTTCCATTGCCAAAATCATTGAACCGGAATTATAGCGCTTCGGCGGCGATGTCTCTCCCTCTTTTATGTGCAACGACTGCACCGGAAGTATACTACCCTTTTTCAATATTTTGATCTGTTCAAAAAAGCTGCTGTCAAGTTCTGTTTCCTCTTCTTCCCCTTTATCTTCTTTTTTATGCAGTGGTTTGCCTGCTACTTTCAGATAGCCTTCCTGCTCCAGGATTTTGAAAGATGAAAAAAACATTTCCCCTCTCATCTCCGTCACAATTGCGATTTTGCGATAGATTGCCGGAGGATAAAAAATCCCAAGAAAGCGTTTCACAATAACATCATAGACCTGCTTCGCCGTATGAGAAACGCTGTTCAGCGCACTAAGTCCCTGACCGGTTGGAATAATCGCATAGTGGTCTGTAATCTGTTTATCATTCACATATCGTGTCTTTGCAAGTCCTTTGTGACTTCCAAATTGCAAAATATCCTGCAAATATGGTTTTGCCATCTCATATTTAGACAATCCGTTGAGATTTTTGGAAATCTCTTTTGCAACCGCTGTCGAAAGCACTCTGGCATCTGTTCTCGGATATGTCACGAGCTTTTTCTCATACAGTTCCTGCACGATTTTCAGTGTCTCATCCGGACTGATTTTAAAACGCTTCGCACATTCATTTTGAAGTTCAGCCAGATTATAGAGCAGCGGCGGATTTTTCTTTTCCTGTTTTTTCTCTACAGACACAACCTTACAGCTAAGCGGCGTTTCTTCCTTCAGCCAAGAAATAAATTCTTCTGCCTTTTGTTTTTCTTTAAATCCATTTTCCTTATAAAGATCAAAAGACTGAAAATATCTGGAGCCCTTCACAGCTCGCCATTCGCCTTCAAAAGTACGTCCATCCAGTGAAACCGTATTCAGTACCCGATAAAAAGGAGTTTTTACAAAATTACGAATCTCCCGTTCCCGGCGAACGACCATACCGAGCACACAGGTCATAACGCGCCCGACAGAAAGCACCGTATATTTCGCTCCGGTAAAGTTTGCGATACTGTTTCCATATTTTAATGTCAGAAGTCTTGAAAAATTAATTCCCATCAGATAGTCTTCTTTTGCTCTCAAATAAGCAGAGGCGGAAAGATTATCATACGCCGACAAATCTTTCGCCTCCCGAATGCCTCTTAAGATTTCATCTTCTGTCTGTGAATCAATCCAGACACGAAGCCGCTTCTTTCCATGTACTCCGGACATCTGTTCTACGAGCCGGTAAATATACTCTCCTTCCCGTCCGGAGTCCGTACAAACATAAATACAGTCCACGTCATCTCTCGTCAAAAGTGATTTCACCGTTCGAAACTGTTTTGCAACTGCCGGAATAACTTCATATCGGAATTCTTCCGGAATAAACGGAAGCGTTTCCAAACTCCAACGCTTCAGCTTCTCATCATAAACCTCCGGATAGCTCATTGTCACAAGATGCCCAACACACCATGTCACAATCGCATTCTCTGATTCCAAATAACCGTCTTTGCGGGCCGCTGAAGCTTTAATGCTTTCGCAAATTCCTGCGCAACACTTGGTTTCTCCGCAATATATAGTGATTTTCCCATAAATTCTATGCTTGTCCTTTCTGATGCTGTCTTTCTTCTGATAAAATCACCTGTTAAAATAATTGATAATCCAGCTTTTCAGATAAAAATTCCAGCATTTTAATTCCGCCGATGCTATTTCCTTTCTCATCCAGAGACGGTCCAAATACCCCAATTCCCATTCTTCCAACAAGCGGAACCGCGATTCCTCCTCCGACGCCGCTCTTTGCCGGGAATCCTACTGACATAGCAAATTCCCCAGAACCATCATACATTCCGCAAGTAAGCATAAGCGCCCGAATCGCTTTTGCACTGTGAGGCTCAATCAGCATCTCCTTCGAAAACGGACATTTCCCCTGATTTGCAAGCACCGCGCTTAGATTTGCAATATCAAGCGCTGTTACACTTACGGAACACATCCTGAAATAAAGATCAAGACATTCCTCCACATCTCCTTCCAGAACTCCCGATGCTTTCAAATAATATGCCAATGCCCGATTGCGGTCTCCGGTTTCTTTCTCAGACTGATAGACACTCTCATTCAGACTGATTTCTTTGTTATTACAGAGTTTTCGCGTCAATTCCAAAAAACGGTCAAACTTTTCATCCGCCGATGTTCCGTTAATGCAGCTGGCCACCGCAATGGCCCCCGCATTGATAAACGGATTAAACGGTCGGGATTTTGTCTCCAACTTTACAATCGAATTAAAAGGATCACCGGTCGGCTCGACTCCCACTTTGTCGTGAAACAAATAATCCGGTCCTCTGTCCCGCACAGCAAGGATCAGGGAAATGATCTTAGAAATACTCTGAATCGTAAACGGAACCCGGGAATCTCCCACTTCCACAACTTCCGGAAGATCTCCATCAAACCCTACTGCACAGATTCCAAGCTGATATTTATTTACCCGCTGAAGCTCCGGAATATAGTTCGCTGTATTACCATTTCTTACAAAACATTTTCCGTACTTCAGCGCATCTTTTAATAATTCCTGCGTTACCACACCTGTTCCTCCTGCTAAAAGCATTTCTACTTACGCATCCATGCTCTAATCTTATCAAAAATAGTTTTATGTTCTACCACAACGGATTTATTTCTGCTTTCACGAATCGCTTCATGCATAAATACTTCCTGAGAATTTACTCCATCTTCTTCTCTGCCCCGTTTTACATAAGTACCATCTGCCGTCATATTTCTTCCTTTGACGGTATCGTTCAACATTGTTTTCAGCATATGCGTAACCCATGTTTTCAATTCTGGATCAAGGATCGGACAGGCTACTTCTACACGTTTTTCGGTATTTCTTGTCATCATATCCGCCGAGCCAATATAAATTTTCTTGTCAGCTCCATTCCCAAAGCAGAAAATACGCGGATGCTCCAGAAACCGTCCTACAATGCTCATTACAGAAACATTATCTGTTTCTCCCGGCACCTTTGGAAGAATACAACAGATTCCACGCACGATCAGATCTACCTTGACACCTGCTTTAGAGGCTTCTGAGACTTTCTGAATGAAATCCATATCCGTTACAGAATTCATTTTCATTACAATACGTCCATTTTTCCCTTTGGCAATCTCTTCATCCATCAGGCTCAAAATATTCTTTTTTAAGCTGCTCGGAGAAACAATCAGCTGATCATATTCGCCATCCAGATTACCAATAGACATATTCTGGAAAAACATCGCCGCATCTTCTCCGATCTTCTTATTTGCCGTCATAAGACAAAGGTCTGTATACATTGCAGCAGTCTTCTCATTATAATTGCCTGTGCCAATCTGAGTGATATACTGAATCTCATTTCGATTCCGATATGTGATCAGACAGATCTTAGAATGTACTTTATATCCCTCAAACCCATAAATCACACGGCATCCTGCTTCTTCCAGCCGCTCCGACCAGTCAATATTGTTCTGCTCGTCAAAGCGGGCGCGCAGCTCAATCAATACTGTTACTTCTTTGCCATTTTCTGCAGCAGCACATAAGTATTCCACTAGCCTCGTCTTCTTTGCCAGCCGATAAATCGTAATCTTAATCGTCATCACATTGGGATCTACAGATGCTTCTTTGATCAATTTTAAAAACGGCTCCATGCTTTCATATGGATAAGACAACATAATATCTTTTTTCTTTACTTGCTTCATAATGCTTCCATCCGTAACCATTCTGGCTTCCTGTGGATGAAATGGCGGATAGATCAATGAACGTTTCATAGATTCCGGTACTTTTTCTGCAACGGCAAACATATAGCCCAACTTCATTGGTGTCTTTGTGCGGAAAATCTGTTTTGGTTCAATCTGAAACTTTTCACAAAAATATTTTTCATTTTCTTTTGTCAGCGGTTCCGCTGTCTCAAGACGCACAACCGCCATTCTGCGCCGTTTATGAAGCGTCTCTTTCATTCGCTTCCGAAAATCTGCATCATCCGCAAATGTCTCATCATCCGGAGAGATATCCGCATTCCTGGTTACACAAATATAATTCTTATCAGAAATCTCATACTGATCAAAAATCAGTTCCATATACTCAATAAGAATCTTTTCCATTCGGATATACCGGATATCATGTCCCGGAAGATATACGATGTCCGAAATAAAATCCGGCAGCGGAATGATTCCGAGCATCGATTTATTTCCCTGTTTCAGATTAGCGGTCACATAAATTGTATTATTCAACAGATGCGGGAACGGGTGATTCGCATCTACAATCTGAGGAGACAGTACAGGAAGGATCTGTTCTTTAAAATATTTCTTTACATACTTCTTTTCCTGCTGTTCCAGTTCTTTAAACGAAAGTCCGCATACTCCGTAAGGACTCAGCTGTTTTTTGATTTCTGCATAAGTCTTATCTCTCTCTTTATAAAGAGGCGCTACCGCTTTATAGATTTCATCAAGCTGCTCTGCTGCCGTCATTCCGGAACGTCTGTCTATACTTTCATCTCCCAGCGCTTCCATATCATGCAGGCTTCCTACCCGGATCATAAAAAACTCATCCAGATTGCTCGTAAAAATCGCCACAAATTTCATTCGCTCCAGAAGCGGCACAGATAAATCCTGCGCCTCCTGAAGCACTCTTTGATTAAAGCGAAGCCATGATAATTCTCTGTTCTGTGTATAATCCAATATTTTTTTCTCCATGCTTTGTCACCTCATCCTGATTCCAATTCTCAGCTTCTGAATCTCTGTGAACTATTTTGCCTGAATATATCCTTTGGCAGTCAATGTTTCAGCGCAAAGCACTGCTCCTCCTGCCGCTCCTCTTACTGTATTATGGGATAATCCAACAAATTTAAAATCATACACGGTATCTTCCCGCAGTCTTCCTACGGAAATTCCCATACCATTTTCAAAATCTACATCTAATGTAACCTGTGGACGGTTATCTTCCTCCAGATACTGAATAAACTGTTTTGGTGCACTTGGAAGCTCCAGTTCCTGCGGAAGTCCTTTAAACTGTACAAGTTTCTCTATCAGCTGTTCTTTTGTTGGTTTTTTCGCAAATTTTACAAATACAGCCGCTGTGTGGCCATTTAAAACAGGTACGCGAATACACTGCGTTGTAATCACCGGCTTCGCTGCTTTTACAATTTGTCCGTCTTTAACTTCTCCCCAGATTCTGAGCGGTTCCTGTTCACTTTTTTCTTCCTCGCCGCCAATATACGGAATGATATTCTCAATCATTTCCGGCCACTCTTTAAAAGTTTTTCCCGCTCCGGAAATCGCCTGATAAGTTGTTGCAACAACTTCTGTCGGTTCAAATTCTTTCCAGGCAGATAGTACCGGCGCGTAACTCTGAATAGAACAGTTCGGTTTTACAGCCACAAAGCCTCTTGTTGTTCCGAGACGTTTCTTCTGTGCTTCAATAACTTCAAAATGCTCCGGATTAATCTCCGGAATCACCATTGGCACATCCGGCGTCCAGCGATGTGCACTGTTATTGGATACAACCGGTGTTTCTGTCTTTGCGTAAGCATCTTCAATTGCACGAATTTCTTCTTTTGACATATCCACTGCACTGAATACAAAATCAACGCCTGAAGCAACCTGCTCTACTTCATTTACATTTTTGATCACAAGATGCTTTACTGCCTCCGGCATCGGTGTAGTCATTTTCCAACGTCCGCCTACCGCTTCCTCATAAGTCTTTCCTGCTGAACGCTCACTTGCAGCAACTGCTGTCACTTCAAACCATGGATGATCTTCCAGCAGCGCAATAAACCGCTGGCCTACCATTCCTGTTGCACCGAGAATTCCTACTTTTAGTTTCTGTTCCATATCTGTCATTCCTCTCTGTTTGATTCATTTCTTATTTCTTATTTTCCGGCAGTTCACAACCCGTTTCTATGTTTCCTGCAAATATTTGCGGTCGCGTTCAATTACCTCTTCCATTGCCTTTTTCCCCGGAGCGCCAATTGTATTTCGTTTCTCTACACAAGTACGAATAGAGATCGCATCATAAATATCTTCCTCAAATACCGGAGAAATAGCCTTATATTCTTCCATGCTCATCTCATCCAGAGAAATTCCTCTCTCAATGCAATAAGCACAAGCTGACCTACGATTCCATGGGCATCCCGGAAAGCAACCCCATGATTCACAAGGTAATCTGCCGCATCTGTAGCATTGGTAAAACCATTTGCGGCGCTTTTTTCCATCGTTTGTCTGTAGAATTTCATCGTCTGAAGCATTCCGGTAAATAACGCTGTACACCCTTTTACCGTATCTATCGCATCAAATACAAGTTCTTTATCTTCCTGCATATCTTTATTATAAGCAAGCGGAATTCCTTTCATCGTTGTCAAGATAGAGATCAGTGCACCGTACACGCGCCCGGTTTTTCCTCTGACAAGCTCTGCAATATCCGGATTCTTCTTCTGCGGCATAATACTGCTTCCTGTGCTGTATGCATCATCAATTTCCACAAACTGATACTCGTTTGAATTCCAAATAATAATTTCTTCTGAGAATCTGCTCAAATGCATCATAATCGTAGCACAAGCGGACATCAGTTCTATCAGATAATCTCTATCGGATACCGAATCCATACTGTTCAGTGTCGGTCCTGCAAATCCCAGCAGTTCTGCAGTATAATCCCGATCTAACGGGTATGTCGTTCCTGCCAGTGCTCCGGAACCAAGAGGACAGAAATTCATCCTCGCATAAATATCTGCAAGTCTCTGTCTGTCTCGTTTAAACATCTCAAAATATGCACTCATGTGATGTGCCAGCGTAATTGGCTGCGCTTTCTGAAGATGTGTAAAACCAGGCATAAAAGTCTCTGTGTGTTCTTCCATAATACCAAGAAGTACGCCCAGCAGCTCTTTCAGAAGGTGATCTTCTGCCACAATCTCATCTCTCACATAAAGCTTCATATCAAGTGCAACCTGATCATTTCTGCTGCGCCCTGTATGTAATTTCTTACCGGCTTCTCCAATCCGCTCGATCAAAGTTGCTTCCACAAAGCTGTGAATATCCTCATAAGCCTCGCTGATTTCCAGCACTCCTGTCTCCACATCTTTTAAAATTCCTTCCAGCCCTCCGATAATCTGTGTTTTCTCTTCTTCGGTCAGAATTCCCTGTTTGGCAAGCATCATCACATGCGCCATACTTCCTTTTATATCCTGTGCATAAAGACGCTTGTCAAAAGAAATTGATGCATTAAAACGATACACCAACTCATCTGTCTCTTTCGTAAAGCGTCCTCCCCATAATTGTGCCATTCTAATCACTCCTTTTTTCTTTCTTCCTGTTGTTTTCTACGTTCTTCGCGGGAAAAGACACACCCGCAATAGTCCTGTCGATAAAGCCCATACTGCTTTGATAATTGTATCGATCTCTGATATCCGTTCTTTTTCTTAAAGTCTGACAGCAAATAGGAAACTCCCTGCTGTTCTGCTTCTTCCTGTCCAATCTCATTCAGCCAATCTGCTTTTTTCATCGGACTGATACTGAGAGTTGTTGTCACATAATCATACCCGCCTTCTTTTGCAGCTAGGGCAGCAGCACGAAGCCTAAGCCGGTAACATCTTCTGCAGCGTTCTCCGCCTTCCGGCTCTTCTTCCAATCCTTTTGCTATCTCATAAAACTTATCCTTCTCATAATTTCCTTCAAGAAATGTTATCGGATATCTGCAATTCATAGAACGGATCAGCGCCTCCTGTTCTATGACTCGTTTCCTGTATTCCTGCTCCGGATAAATATTCGGATTATAATAAAACACTGTAATTTCAAAATACTGAGATAAATATTCTAATACATAGCTGCTGCACGGAGCACAACAACTATGAAGCAGCAGCTTGGGAACTCTTCCTTCTCTTTGAATACGTTCAATGATTTTCTCTGTTTCTTTCTGGTAATTCACAAATCTATCTCCTCATGCACTGTATTGTTTCAATTATACAACGCCTCTTTTAATCCCGCAAGAACACTTTCGTAATCTTTACATAGTTTAATCATATAAACAAACACAGAAAGCTGAGGTTTACAATGGAACATGTACTGGAATTAAACCAAGTCAGTTACTCTTATCACACAAAAGAAGGAGAAACTCTGGCGCTTTCACAGATTTCCTTTTCACTAAAGAAAGGAGAATTCATCGCGATTGTCGGTCCATCTGGCTGTGGCAAATCCACTCTGCTCTCACTCATCAGCGGACTTCTTACTCCTGAATCCGGAACCATCCGTATTAACGGAAAGCCACTAAAAGAAAGCGCTGCAAATATAGGTTATATGCTTCAGAAAGATCATTTATTTGAATGGCGAACGATTTATCACAATGTAATTCTCGGATTAGAAATCCAGCATATGATGAATATCCACACGATCCAGCGTGCAAATGAGCTGCTGGAACTCTACGGTCTTGGGCATTTTAAGTCTTCCCGTCCTTCTGAGCTCTCCGGAGGAATGCGTCAGAGAGCCGCTCTTGTCCGAACACTCGTATTGGAACCCGAACTCCTCCTTCTTGATGAACCATTTTCTGCACTAGATTACCAGACAAGACTTGCAGTAGGGGATGACATCGGACAGATTATCCGAAAAGAACAAAAAACAGCAATTCTTGTTACCCATGATCTTTCCGAAGCCATCAGTCTCGGGGACCGGGTAATTATTCTCTCTGATCGTCCTGCTACAATTGCCCAGACACTGCCGCTGACATTTCACCTAAAAGAAGACACCCCTTTAGAACGCAGAAATACACCTGAATTCAAACAATATTTCAATCTGATCTGGAAGGAGTTGAATCATCATGGCAAAGCAATCCAAACCGCATCTCTTACAGACTGAGTCTGTTTCTCCGGCGCAGGCACAGTACTTAAAAGCAATTCAACGCCACAGGCATACCGTCATTTTCTTTCGCTGCTTTCTTTTTATCTTTTTTCTCACTCTCTGGGAAATTTCTGCCAGAACCGGACAGATTGATTCCTTTATTTTCAGCAGTCCGTCCGGCATTGTTAAATGCTTTGCAGATCTCTTTGCAGACGGAACTATTTTCCTTCACATTTGGGTTACCGTGTATGAGACACTGATCAGTTTCATCCTCGTTCTAATCTGCAGCATATGTTTTGCTATACTTCTTTGGTTTTCTGATTCCCTTTCCGAAATCCTGGACCCATACCTTGTCATTCTAAACAGCCTTCCAAAATCAGCGCTTGCGCCCCTTCTGATCGTCTGGCTTGGGGCTAACAAGAAAACCATCATTGTGGCCGGGATGTCTGTTGCAATATTTGGAAGTATTTTAAATCTCTACACCAGCTTTAAAGAAGTAGATCCGGAAGATCTGAAACTAATTTACACACTACACGGCACGCACCTTCACGCGCTCCAAAAAGTCGTGCTGCCAAGCTCCGTCCCTGCTATCATAAGCAATATGAAAGTGAATATCGGACTTTGTCTTGTTGGAGTTATCATTGGAGAATTCATCGGTGCCAGAGAAGGGCTCGGATATCTGATCATCTATTCCAGTCAGGTCTTCAAAATGGATTGGCTTCTAATGTCCATTGTACTGCTTTGTGTTTTGGCAATGACTCTCTATGCATTCATTAATCTCGTTGAAAAATGGTGTCAAAAAAAATTCTAATGAAAATTCATTATGCGCCCAATTCATTACATGTTGCACTCAATAATAGATAGCATTTTTCTTTCTTTTCCGATACAATAAAAGTACATCAGAAAGGAGTGATTATATGCGTCTATATGAAAAATTACAACAGCTCCGAAAAGAACATCATCTCTCCCAGGAACAGTTGGCCGACTTAATGAAGGTATCCCGGCAAACAATTTCCAAATGGGAAAATGGAACTGCCGTTCCATCTACAGAACGACTTCACGAACTGGCTTCCATTTATCATATCCCTCTTTCCGAGCTTTTAAGCGAGCCAAAAACCAGCGCTGTTCCGACGGCTTCCATACCTAATGAAAAAGAATCGTCAAACAATCGATTCAGGGAAAAAGATTCTCTGCTTGTCTGGAAAGGAACTGTTATTTTTCTCACATTCCTTGTGATCGGACTTTGTTTTTACGGGTATTATCTGAATAAAAAGATTTCTTCCATCAATGTAAACTATCATTATCTGCCTCCAGACAATGCAGACTCTATCCCGGAAGAACAGACATTATCATCAGATTATACCTTTATATTTCAGCATGCAGTTTCAGATTCGAATCAATTTCTTTTTCAAATGAGCGCTGTTCCAAAAACTTACAAGGAACAGGATACTGGTGAATTTATATTGACAATCGGATCAGAATCCAGAACCTTTCCTGCTGAACTGATTGATGGGGTATATCGTTCAGAATGTGCCCTTTCCCCTGATGAACTCAATCAAGAACAGACCTGGTTTTTAAAAATCTCCAATAACGGCTCTTTTCAAACACAAAAACTATATCAAGACCAGAATTTTGGAGAAGAAATACTTCCGCAGCATGAAATCATTTCTACTCCTGAAATTAGTTTCAAAAATAATACGCTTACGTTAAAAGGAGAATTTACTATAAGTATCGGCGCGGCTTTTGACACAACTTCGTCACTGCCTGTTCTTATAAATTATCCGGTTACCGGCATTGTTCGAATTCGTCAGGGTGAGAAAACGCTAGCAGAACTTCCGCTTGATCTTTCTGATACCGTACAGGCTTTTCAGCAAATAGACCAGATGCCGTCCGACGAGGATGGCGGTTCTGAATATGTCTATACCGATCGCAGTTACCTGAATACTCCAATCGAATTAGAATTGCGTATTCCAAATCGTACAGAAAATGTTTTTTACGAAATAGAGTTTACCGATACTTACGGCATAAAAAATACGCTAAAATCTTCTATTCCTTTTTAACGCATCTGAAGAATCAGGATCTGCTGATTAGTACCGTTTTGATTAGCAAAAATCAAGGGCAGATGTGACTCGTATCAAGTCACATCTGCCCTTGCTTGGAACTATCTATTTCCTGACAGCCTCTTCCTTTTTAATACTTCTTTGAAAAATCACTATTTACACCTTAAATATAATAACCGCCGCCCGGCACGCCGCAGCACATTCCACCGCCACAGCAACAATTACAAATAATATTGGCAAGACAGAGCTTCATACAGCAATCTCCACCACCCATAACGGTAGAACCATAAGGGTTCTGCATACCGCGATACCAGCTGCTTCCTGATTCCAAACGCTGTACGAGTGATTGATACTCCCAATTCCCCGGGTCCATCTGCGATGCCTGTCTGGCATGTTCCAGCGCAAGTACATTATTGCCCGCCCCTGAATTGGCAATGGCACTGTAATAATACCATCTGGCATCTCTGTCCTTCAACTGTCCAAGCACATTCAAGGCTTCTTTGTAATGCCCACTGTTAATATAATTTGCAGCTGCGCGTAAATACGCTGATTCCTGAGACTCTTCTTTCTGCTGATAGCTGCCGCCAAAGCCCCCGTAGCTTCCAAATCCTCCGAAACCTCCTCCATAGGAATAATCTCCTGCGCCTCCGGCACCTTGCGTCCGTTCCTTCATGATCTGCTCATATGCCTGTTGAACTTCTTTGAATTTGCGCTCTGCTTCATCTTTATTTGGATTATTAATATTGGCATCCGGATGATATTTCCGGCTCAATCCTCTATATGCTTTTTTTATTTCTTCATCCGTAGCATCTCTCGAAACTCCTAATATGCTGTATGGATCAAACATTTTCTTCCACCTTATCCTGATATCTCTTTTTATTTACTGCCTCATAGCGAAACCACACGCCAGAGTAAAGAATATTTCTCAAAATATCCAAATGCTCCAGAATTGGCAGCCGTTCAAATTCTGCCGAACACTCTGCCATCATCATAGTCAACATCATCTTCGTGTGTTCTCTGAAGTCTTCACGTTTCCATTCTTCCCGAAATGGGTTATAACTTCCATTTTCTAAATCTTTCTCAATATCTTCATACGCATCAAGCAAATAGATAAACTTTCCTAAATAAAATCCGATTTTTCTAAGGCTTTTCTCCCACTCGTCTTTGCGATATGCGAAAATCTCAGCCATTACTTCACCAAATTTTCCTGCCATCTGCTCTGCTTCTAATGTACCTTTTGCCTCTTCAGCAGATATTTCTTTTAGGCAACTCTCAATCTTCCGGAGTTTTTCCTCATATGATATCCGCAGATTTTTCCCCTTTTGATTCAGCATCTTTCCATAGAGCAGTTTTCTCATATTTTTGTCATCATTCCAATCGTCCTTACATTTATAATAAGTAAGAATGATATTCATATCTGCTGCATATGCCGTATATTCGCTTATTTTTGCCGGGTGTTTCGCAAACGGATGTGCAATACAACGCACCATCTTCTTCTCTACTTCCGGCTCATAAAGTGCTGTCAATAGGATATGAAGAAATGTCATATCGTAAGAGAGTGTCGTCTGTCCTATCATCCCATAGCGTTCTTTTAATGACTGGCACAGTCCACAATAATAGGCATGATACATCTCAAAATCTTTTATTTTCATTTCCGGCTTATTAACAATAATATAACCAAACATGTTATCCCCTGAATCTTTCTGTCAGCATCTTTTTCCATTCGGGAAGCACATCTTTCTTTTCTTCATAGAAACTATGCAGAAAATCTCCAAGAAACAAAAGTATCAAAATACTTCCGGCAACTTTTCCAAAAGAGAGCGGAATCCCCTTCACAAAAGAAACGACCATTTTTTGCAAAAATCCAAATAAAAATACTGTATAGAATCCCCAGGCAATCGAGCTCTCCACGCAGAGAATCCCTTTGTAATTGAACGGTTTTTCTTTATAGTCCCACCAGAAATCCCCAAAAATCCGCAGCATCAGCAATGCAGTCAGAAATTCCAGTGTAGTAGCCAAAACAGAGCCATAAATAAATAGCAACAATGCATTGCTTTCATATCTTCGAAGTAAAAAATAGACTGTTAACGCCCCGACACCATAGATCGGACAAAATGGCCCTTTGGCAAATCCTCTGTTTGTTAATTTCCTATTACAAAAAGACATGTACAGAGATTCTACCGCCCAACCAAGTATGCTGTATGTTAAGAACCACCAGACAACCTGGTAAGAATCCATTCCAAAAATTACCTTATCCCACCACATTTTCTCTTCTCCAATGTATTGTATGATAGTAAAAATGGAGTGTTTTGTCAACACTCCACTTAATTTGCACATATTAAAATTAGTTATATTTACGTTTTCTTGCAGCTTCAGATTTTTTCTTACGTCTTACGCTTGGTTTCTCGTAATGTTCTCTTTTACGAATCTCCTGCTGGATACCAGCTTTTGCGCAATTTCTCTTAAATCTTCTTAAAGCGCTATCTAACGTCTCATTCTCTTTTACGATTACATTTGACATAGTCTCACACCTAACCTCCCTCCAGCCCTATATTGTGCAGCATACGACTGTTCGGGTATTTTTTTGCACTAATAGAATTATACCATATTTTTTCTGTTCGTCAACTGTTTCTTTTGAGAAACTTCCAGAAAAAGCAAAAAACTTTTTATCAACTTGTTAACAAATAATCTTTCATGTTAATAAAATATCTTTTATTGTGTTTCAATTCCGCAGCGTATATAATAACATTATGAATATAACAACTCTAGTACGAAAGGCGGCTGATAATGATGAGCACAGAAAAAAATTATTTTGATAAAATCGCAGAAGAAGGACAGTTGATCGTAATTTCTGGTCCAAGCGGTGTTGGAAAGAGAACAATTATTAATCAGTACTTAAAAGAACATCCAAATGCAACAAGATGTACTGCGGTAACAACAAGAGCTCCTCACGAGAACGAAGTAGATGGCAAAGACTATTACTTCCTTTCTCACTTGGAATTCGATCGTATGATTCGTTCACGTCAGATGTTGGAATACGGATATTATAATCGCAACGGATATGGTACTCCTCGCAAAGCTGTCGAGGAAGCACGCGCTGCCGGACATAATGTCATCCTCAATGTAGATGTTTCCGGAGCCATGAAGATTCGTTCCCTCTGCCCGGATGCAACATTGATTTTCATTGTTCCACCTACATGGGACGAATTGGAAGAACGTATTCGCAACCGCAATACTGAGACACAAGAAGAATTAGAAGAACGTCTCCTGATTGCCCAAGAAGAGATTCTTTGTGCGGCTCAGTATGACTATATTCTTGTAAATGACACTGTTGAAAAAACTGTTCGTCGTTTAGGACAGATCATTCACGGTAACCGCTACAGTAAAAACAGTATGAAAGCCTTTTTGGAAAGTTATATCGAAAGCGAAGTTGCAAGTCAGTCTGAACTTGTGAAAGAAGTTCTTTCCTTATAAATATTCTTTGATAATTCAATATCATTTTGTATATTGCATAAAGATCCCGAAGCTACTCTCCTCTTAAGAAGCTTCGGGATCTTACTTATTTCCTTATAATATTTTATGTCTGATTCTATGCAAGCTGTTCTGCCAGTACCTCTTCTGCTTTTGCAAGAGCAGCATCTATTCCGGCCGGATTCTTTCCTCCTGCCTGAGCCATATTCGGGCGTCCGCCGCCTCCGCCGCCCACAAGACCGGCAATCGCTTTAATAAGATTTCCAGCATGTGCACCTGCTTTTACTGCAGCTTCTGTGGCAGTTACCATCAGATTCACTTTTTCACCCGCATCTGATGCAATCACAACAACACCTTCACCTAATTTTTCTTTTAGCTGATCACCAAGATCACGAAGACCATTCATATCAACGCCTTCTAATTTCACAGCAAGGAGCTTCGTTCCTGCAATTTCTTTTACCTGATTCATAACATCGCCCATTGCATCTTTCGCTAACTTACTCTTTAGGCTCTCTACTTCACTTCTCAATTCTTTATTCTCTGCCTGAAGATGTGAAATCTTTTCTCCCAATGTCTCCGGAGATGCTTTCAGGAGCTTCGCAGCTTCATGCATCTTCTCTTCCAAATCTGCATAATATGCCAGAAGTCCTTTGCTTGTCAACGCCTCGATTCTGCGGACTCCCGCTGCCACTCCTGTCTCAGAAAGGATCTTAAACGCTCCAATCTCATTCGTATTCTTCACATGGGTTCCGCCACAAAACTCCCTTGAGAAGTCTCCCATGCTGACTACGCGGACTACATCTCCATATTTCTCGCCAAACAATGCCTGAGCTCCCGTCTTTCTCGCTTCCTCAATAGGCATGTTCACACATTCTACCGGATATGCCGCAGCAATTGCTTCATTTACAATCCCTTCTGTTCTTTCCAGCTCTTCTTTTGTCATCGCAGAAAAATGTGTAAAGTCAAAACGCAGTCTATGGTCATTATTCAAAGATCCCGCCTGCTCCACATGTGTTCCAAGTACTGTACGCAGCGCTTTCTGAAGCAAATGTGTTGCACTGTGGTTTCTTGCTGACAGACCTCTTTTCTCTGTGTCGATCGTAAGTGTTACCTGATCTCCAGTCTTCATCATACCGTTCTTCATATAACCGATATGTCCGATCTTACCACCAAGCAGTTTCTTTGTATCTTCTACAACAAATTCACCGTCTGCACATGTAATCACACCTGTGTCTGCTTCCTGACCACCGCTTGTCGCATAAAACGGTGTCTCTTCCACGAAAATAGTTCCATGTTCCCCGTCAGAAAGAGCATCTGTAACTTCTGTATCCGTTGTCATGACTGTAATTTTAGATTCATATGCAAATTGGTCATATCCTACAAATTTGGAAGTGATACTTGGATCAATCTGTTCATACACAGTTGCATCGGCACCCATGTAGTTTGTTACTCCTCTGGCTGCACGAGCTGTTTCACGCTGAACCTGCATACATTTCTGGAAGCCTTCTTCGTCAACTGTATATCCTTTTTCTTCCATAATTTCTTTTGTCAGATCAAGCGGGAATCCATACGTATCGTAAAGCTTAAAAGCATCGTCTCCAGACAGTTCTTTTGCACCCTTTTCCTGCATCTCCTTCTCAATTTCCTGAAGAATTCCAAGTCCCTGGTCAATCGTCTTATTAAACTGTTCTTCTTCTTTCGCAATTACGTTTAAAATAAACTCTCGCTTCTCTTCTAATTCCGGATATCCATCTTTAGATCCTGCAATCACAGTCTCTGCCAATCCCGGAAGAAACTGTCCTCGATTCCAAGTATCTTCCATGACGACATGCACGTCTCAAAAGACGGCGAAGCACATAGCCTCTTCCTTCATTGGAAGGCATAATTCCGTCAGAAATCATAAAGGTAACGGAACGTATGTGGTCTGTTACAACACGAATAGAAATATCATACTGATCATTCTGTCCATATTCTTTCTCTGCAAGACGGCAGATATGATCTCTCAACGCCTTTAATGTATCTACATCAAAAATAGAATCTACATCCTGAACAATTGAGGCAAGACGCTCTAATCCCATTCCTGTATCTATATTTTTCTGTTCCAGTTCACTATAATTTCCTTTTCCATCGCTCTCAAATTGCGTGAAAACGTTATTCCAGATTTCCATATAACGATCACATTCGCATCCTACTGTACAATCCGGACTTCCACAGCCATATTTCTCACCGCGGTCATAATAGATTTCTGAACACGGACCACACGGACCGGAACCATGTTCCCAGAAATTATCTTCTTTCCCAAAACGAAAAATCCGTTCTTCTGGAATTCCCATCTCATCATGCCAGATATGGAAAGCTTCCTCATCATTCTCATAGATAGACGGATACAGGCGGTTCGGATCAAGTCCTACTACTTCTGTCAAAAACTCCCATGACCAGCGAATCGCTTCTTTTTTAAAATAATCACCAAAAGAAAAGTTTCCAAGCATCTCAAAAAATGTACCGTGACGAGCCGTCTTTCCTACATTTTCAATATCGCCCGTACGGATACACTTCTGACATGTTGTCACACGTCTCTTCGGCGGAATTTCCTGTCCTGTAAAATACGGTTTCATTGGTGCCATACCTGAATTAATCAAAAGAAGACTTTTATCATTATGCGGCACCAGTGAAAAACTCTTTAATGCAAGATGTTCCTTGCTCTCAAAAAATTCAAGGAACATTTTTCTTAATTCATTTACGCCATAGTTTTTCATGGTTTTCCTCCTAATTGCTCTATTTACTCTTTAGATGTTAGCTCACACTATGTATAAATTATAAAGATGCGCTTTCCATTTGTCAACGCAGAAAAAAAGACAGGAAAGATTCTTCCTGTCAGCTTCAACGATTCTTATACCGATTGTGCGTCTGTGTGCATTCTCAAAGGAGGGGTGTTGTAACACAACATAATTGGAAATAAAAAAATAGCACACAGACATATCGGCTCTTGTCGCCTCAATCGTTGTGCTCTGTCCTTTTACCTGAAAGATTTCCCCTCTTCGGTCCAGCCGAAACAGCTGCCAATCTGCTTCTGCTGCCTTTCCAGAGTATCGTCCGGATATGGTCCTTTTGCCTGAGAGTTTTTTCACCTTCGGCGCTAATATATAGTCTCTTCCATATCTTTCAACCGATCCATATTTAAGCTACAATCAATCTAACACATTTTTTCCAAAAAATCAACTCTTTTTCTCAAATTTATTTATTTTTCTACATTCTTCCAATCATATGATATTTCTATAGTCGGTTCATTTCTATCACCAGATAATCAAGTTCTCTATTTTCACAAATTTCAAGTGTAAAATTCTCTATTTTCTTCTTTTCAAGGATTATAATTCTAATGAAACAAAAAAATATGGAATATTTTTCCAAATAAATCTTGAAAGGAGCATTCAAATGGATCATTTAGCCTTATTTTACAAAAGGTTATCACAGCTAAGAACAGAACAAGGCATATCTGCCCGGGATATGAGCCTTTCACTCGGTCAAAGCGAAAGTTACATTAATAAAATAGAGAATCAGAAAGCACTTCCTTCTATGACTTCTTTTTTCTATATCTGTGATTTTCTAAATGTTCATCCAAAGGATTTTTTTGATGAAACGGTAGAAAATCCTTTCCTTTCAAAAGAACTTGCAGATAAATTTACCGGTTTGACCGGAAAACAGCAGGAACATATTCTGAATCTGATAGATGATCTTCTGGCTAAGTAAAAAAAAACACATCCGCAGCTAAAATTCCTTTTGGGAAACCAGCTCGGATGTGTTTCTATTTGTTTATGATTATTTTAATTCAATTTCTTCTAATTCTTTTGCAGGAAGCTGTTTGGAAGATCTGGAAACAAAATCTTTCAATGCTTTTTTTGCTTTTGGAATTTCAATATTAGTTCCAGCGCCGCCAATACATCCTCCCGGACAAGCCATTCCTTCAATCAAACAGCCGTTCATTTTACCTGCTTTTGCAAGTGCAAGTACCTTTTTGCACTCGGCAAGTCCTTCTGCATGTTCAATATGCACTTCTACGTCCGGATAGTATTCATTAATACATTTTTCGATTGCAGCTGCAACACCTCCTGCCGCTGCATATCCGCGCCCTGCTCCTGTAGCATCATGGAAAGAAGACTCTGCTTCAAACTGTGAAAGATCAATATCTTTCGCATCAAACATTGCCTGCAGCTCTTCAAATGTAATGACAAAATCCACATCGCTCCGCACCGTAGTTCGCATTGCTTCTAATTTCTTTGCCGCACACGGACCGATAAATACAACTTTTGCATTTGGATGTTCCTGCTTAATTGTTCGCGCCGTAGCTACCATTGGCGTCAGCTCCTGTGATACCCGGTCTACAAGATCCGGGAAGTATTTCTTTGTCAACATTGACCACGATGGGCAGCAAGATGTCAAAAGAAATGGCAGATTTCCTGTTACAACTTCATTCACATAGTGATGTGCTTCTGAAATTGCACCAATGTCCGCTCCTAAAGCTACTTCATACACTTGAGAAAATCCCAGCTCCTGCAATGCTGCTTTAATATTTCTCGGATTAATATACGGTCCAAACTGTCCAACAAATGCCGGTGCAATCTCCGCAACAACTTCACCGCCCTCTTTCAGACAGCGAATCAGCTGAAAAATCTGAGATTTATCAGAAATTGCTCCAAACGGACAGCTTACCATACACATTCCACAGGAAACACATTTATCTGTATCAATGTGGGCACGTCCAAACACATCTGAACTGATTGCATTCACTCCGCATGCTCTTTGACATGGGCGTTCTTTTTTTGCGATAGCATCATATGGACAATGCGCTTTGCATTTTCCACATTTAATACATTTTGACTGGTCAATGTAGGATTTTCCATTGACCATTGAAATTGCTCCTTTCGGGCAAACTTCTTTACAAGGATGGGCAAAGCAGCCTTTACACTGGTTACTTACTTCGTATTTATTCTCTTCACAGGCAGAACAAGCAGAAGGAATGACCTGCATCAACGGCGGCTCATAGTATTTATCTGAAATATTACTCTCCTCAATCCCCGCTGTGAGATGAACCGGCTTATCTTCTGGACGCAGGGACATCCCCATTGCCAGACGCACTTGCTCACTTACCATAGAACGGATTCGATAGACTCTCTCTCTGTAATTTTCCGTATCTTCATTTACCAGGCGGTATGGGATAGCCTCGATATCTGCGTTTAGGCTCTCCGGTGTTGAATGGTAAGCCACACGCGCAATTTCTTCAAAAACCTTCCGGCGCATTTCGCGTACCGGTGTGTCTAATCCTCTCATGAATTGTCCTCCTCATCACTCACAGCATCGGTTGTCATTACCGAGTCTAAGATTGTTATTTTTTCTACAATCATCATACACGAATTCTCTTCTTGGAGCAACTAAAAAACTCAAAGTACTTCAAAAAATACAAAACAATTATTTTTTTAAAAGTTCCTTTGCATAATAGACAGACTGCATTGCATCTTTTCCATAAAAATCTGCTCCGATCAGATCGGCATACTCCTGATTCAAAACCGCTCCTCCTACCATAACCCGACAATCCGGTTTATTTTTACGCAGAAGCCGTATCGTCTCTTCCATACTGGCAACGGTTGTTGTCATAAGCGCGCTAAGTCCTACAAGGCGAATGTTTTCTTTCAGCGCTGTTTCTACAATCCGATCCGGCGAAACATCTTTTCCGAGATCCAGCACCTCAAATCCGTAATTTTCCAGCAACACTTTTACAATATTTTTTCCAATATCATGAATATCTCCTTTTACTGTCGCAAGAATAATCTTCTCCCTCTCCTCTTGTGAAGAGCCGTTTTTCTGCATTGCCTCTTTCAAAATTTCAAATGCTATCTTTGCCGTTTCTGCGCTCATTAATAATTGCGGCAGAAAAACAGTTCCGGATTCAAAACCTTTTCCGACTTCATCCAACGCAGGAATTAAATAGGTATGAATTACAGAAAGCGCATCTTCTCCTCTGGAAAGCAATGCTTTTGTTGCCTGAGCGGCTTCCTGTTTCAACCCCTTTTCGATTGCATTTTTTAAATTCACAGATACATTTTCTGCTGAATGCCGAATCACATCTGAGTCCTGCTGTCCATACCGGCAAATGTAAGTTTCAAAATTTTCATCCTGGTTCATCAGCGCCCGGTACGAATCATAAGACTGCATCATAGCATCAGAAGAAGGATTAATGATTCCGGCGCTTAATCCCTGCTGCAGCGCCATTGTATAAAATACTGCATTGAGCTGTGGACGATTTGGCAATCCAAATGAAATATTAGATACCCCAAGAATTGTTCTCACACCAAAACGTTCTCGCACAAGCCGGAGTGCCTTTAGTGTTGTTTTGGCACTCTCCGGATCTGAGCTGACGGTCATAGCGAGTACATCCACTACAATGTCTTTTGGCAAAATTCCGTATTTCCCGGCTTCACAGATAATTTTTCCGGCAATATCCGCTCTCCCTTCTGCTGTATCCGGAATTCCATTTTCATCTAAGGTTAATGCTACAACGACTCCTCCATATTTCTGTATCAGCGGAAAAACGGCATCCATTGATTCTTTTTTCCCATTTACAGAGTTGATCATTGGCTTACCATTATAAAATCGCATTGCCCGTTCCATTGTTGGAATATCCACAGTATCAATCTGGAGCGGAATACTTGTCACGGACTGGAGTTCCTTAATGACTTCTGTCATTACTTCTTTTTCATTAATATCCGGAAGCCCTGTGTTCACATCCAGAATATGTGCGCCCTTTTCCTCTTGAACAATCCCTTCCCGCAAAATATATTCGAGATCATGGGACCGAAGCGCCTCTTTCAGACGTTTCTTTCCTGTCGGATTAATACGCTCGCCAATAATTAGCGGCACATCCGAAAACTCTACTGCCTGACTGTAAGATGACACGACGGTAATTGTCTTTTCTTCCGGAAGGAGGATTGCCTTTTTTTCACACAAAGCAATCATCCTTTGAATATGTTCCGGCGTTGTTCCGCAGCATCCGCCAACAGCCGAAGCTCCAAGATCTATGATTTCTTCCATCCGCTCTGCAAAAACATCTGGTTCTACATCATAATAAACCCGTCCGCTTTTTTGCTTCGGAAGTCCTGCATTTGGCTTAACGATCAATGGAAGTGAGCAATACTTCCTGAATTCTTTTACTAAGCCAATCATCTGTTCCGGTCCAAGCCCGCAGTTCATTCCAATTGCATCTACGCGAAGTCCCTCCAAAAGAGCTGTGACTGCCTCCACCGTTCCTCCGGTCAGCATTTTCCCTCTTTCATCAAATACAACTGTCACAAATATCGGAAGCTGCGTATGCTCTTTTGCTCCCAATACTGCTGCTTTTACTTCATAAGTATCACTCATAGTTTCTATATGGATGAAATCTGCTCCGGCTTTCTCACCGAGTTTGGCAGCCTCGCCAAACACCTGGCAGGCTTCTTCAAATTCCAGATCTCCGAGCGGTTTTAGCAATCTTCCCGTCGGTCCCAGATCCATTCCTATATAGCGTTTCTTTCCGCCGACTTGTCTGACTGCCCGTCTTGCATTTTCCAGTGCTGTTTGAATCACTTCTTCTAAAGAAACGTTTTGACTGTGAAATTTACACCGATTCGCACCAAATGTATTTGCAAGAATGAGGTCACTTCCGGCTTCCAGATAATCTCTATGGATTTGGCAAATGGCTTCCGGTCGTTCAATATTCCATAATTCCGGAAGTTCTCCCGGCTTTAACCCTTTTTCCTGAAGAAGGGTTCCCATTCCGCCATCAAAAAAAAGCAGTTCTTTTCCTATTCTGTCTTTCAGCATGTCTCTTCTCCTTATCTTCTGTCATCTATGCGGTAGCTGCAGTCCCATTTTTCACAAATACTGCATCCTCTTTCTACTGCACTTGCACAAGTGTCTGCAATTCCTATAACAGCTGTTACCGACTTTATCGGTGTTAGCATGAAAGCTTCTGTCGTCATAAGGCCAATCTGCTTCGGCGCATCCAAAACTTCTAACAGATTTTTCTGGATGAAAATACTAAAATCTCCGTATCCGGGACTAAACCGCGGTCTTAAATATCTGCTTCCTGCCTTTTTTCCGATTTCTTCCTGTATCTGATCACAGTACTCCTCCAGAACTGCCGCCGCACAAGCCTGCAGAACAACTGCCCTGGCCATATTGGTATACTCATATCTATGAATCCTGCGATCCACCTCGGCTCCTAATGTAGCTGCAAAAACAGCTGCTTCTCTACAGCCCTTTAAATTTACAGCCAAATCTCTGCTGATAATCCTCAGCGCACCGAGTTGTATCTCCTGCTGTCGAACGAATACCGGAAAAAACCGAAAAACTGCTCGTTTTCTTTCCGCAATTGTCTGAAGCTCTTTTAGACATTCATGAATCAGATAAATGGTTTCTTCATCTGGTTTTGTATTCCCATAACCAAGATAACGGATTGCTTCCTGATACACAGTTCTTCTGCTACTCATGCTCAATCATCTCCGAAAGATTATTCATGATTGCTTCTGCCACTTCAGGCTTATTCATAGAATAAATATGAATATTCTGTATTCCATTTGCAATCAGACTAACAATCTGCTCTGTCGCATAGGCAATCCCTGCCTGCTTCATCGCTGCCGGATGACTTCCAAAGCGATCCAGCATAGACAAAAAAACGCTCTGGAAGGAAGCTGCCGGACATTTTGCATATCCGCTCCATCTGTGCCGCATTTGTTACCGGCATAATTCCCGGAATAACAGGATGGTAATTCCCTGTTCGCGAATACGATAGAGAAAACTATAATACAGCGAATTATCAAAAAACATCTGTGTTGTAAGAAAATCCACTCCACATTCTACCTTTTCTTTCAATCTTCGTATATCATCTCTGCGATCCTGACTTTCGACATGCCCTTCCGGATAGCAGGCCGCACCGATACAAAAGTCGCCTGACTCCCGAATCTCTCTGATCAGTTCACTTGCATAGCGATAATCTCTTGCAATCTCTACAGAAGAATCCTCCGGAATATCTCCTCTTAACGCAAGCACATTTTCAATTCCTGCATCTTTTAGTTCCCGAATAACTTTTTTTACCATCGCTTTCGTTGATGATACACACGTCAAATGAGCCAAACTCTCCATTCCTAGATCATGTTTAATATGTGATGCAATGCGAACCGTATTCTCACTTGTTCCTCCGCCCGCTCCATACGTCACGCTCATGTAAGATGGATTCAATCTTGCCATCTCATCTACCGCCTGGATTACAGTTGGATATTTCGCATCTGTTTTCGGAGGAAATACCTCGATTGAAATATGTGTTTTTCCGTCTTTTAATTTCTCGCTGATTTTCATATGCTGTCTCTTCTCCTATAAATTAAACACGTTTCAAAAACGTTTTTATCTTCTGTCCTGTGAAATCAAAAAACATCCTTCCCGGATGTCTTTCTTATGCTAAATGTCAAAGTAATACAACAACAGCAGGTCATCCCTGCTGTTGTCTCTTTCTCTGTATCATAAACGTACTACATTGACTCGTAGAGTTCCTCGTACTGTCTTGCTGAATTCTTCCAAGAGAAATCTTTCTGCATCGCACGTTCTACAAGTTTATTCCAGTCACGTTTTTTATCATAATAAATCTGTTCCGCATAACGCACTGTCGCCATCATCTCATGCGCATTATAATTACTGAAGCTAAATCCTGTTCCCGTCTTTTCATACTCATTGTATGGTTCTACCGTATCTCGAAGTCCGCCTGTCTCCCGAACAATCGGAAGTGTTCCATAGCGCAGACTCATGAGCTGGCTTAATCCACACGGTTCAAATAATGACGGCATCAAAAATGCGTCACATGCCGCATAAATCTTATGTGACAATTGTTCTGAGTAAAAAATATTAGCAGAAACCTTGCCATTATATTTCCACGCGAAATGCCGGAACATATTTTCATACTGTTCTTCTCCGGTTCCAAGTACAACAATCTGAATACTGTCCTGACAGATCTCATCCATAACCCGCTGAATCAAATCAAATCCTTTCTGATCTGTCAGACGGGAAACGATTCCGATCATCATCACTTTTGGATCTTCCGTCAATCCGAGTTCTTTCTGAAGCGCTGTCTTATTCTTTACTTTTTCTTTACGGAAATTCTCTGCAGAATAATGCGCTTCAATCAATTCGTCTGTCTCTGGATTATATAAATCATAATCGATTCCGTTCACAATTCCAGAGAGACAATTAGATCTTGCATTCATTAATCCGTCAAGACGTTCTCCATAAAACGGCATCTTAATCTCTTCTGCATAAGAATGACTCACAGTAGTTACCCGATCTGCATACACAATGCCACCCTTTAAGTAGTTGGCATCTTTATAAGCTTCCAACTTATCCGGTACAAAATAGTATGCTGGAAGTCCTGTAATATTTTGAATTGTCTTTGTATCCCATGTTCCCTGGAACTTCAGATTGTGTATCGTAATAATTGTTTTATTCCCCGGTAGTATTCTGCGCTGTAACGGAAATTATCCAGATACACCGGCACAAGTCCCGTCTGCCAGTCATGACAGTGAATAATATCCGGTCTAAAATCAATCACCGGCAATGCGCTCAATACCGCTTTTGAAAAATATGCAAATTTTTCGACATCAAACCTAATATCACCATACGGCTTAAAGCCTGAAAAATAAAATTCATTGTCAATAAAGTAATAAGTAACCCCTTCATACTGCATCGTTAAGATGCCGACATAGCGGTTCTCCCAGTTAAAGTCCATATAAAAATGTGTAACATATTCGAGCTTTGATTTCCATTCTTCTTTCATACACATATATTTCGGCAGCATGACACGCACATCATACTTCTCTTTATCAAAGCATTTCGGCAAAGAACCTACAACATCTGCAAGTCCTCCGGTCTTAATAAATGGTACACACTCTGAAGCTACAAATAATATCCTTTTCATATGCATTCCTCCATCATTCCTACGGTATTTCTATTATATCGTATTTTACTGCCAATGAAAAGATTTATCTTAGCTTTTTCTCATTCTCTCAATTCTGTTTCCGTTTCTATCTGTGCTTATATTCCAATTGAATTGTATCTGCGATCAATGCAATAAATTCAGAATTCGTTGGCTTTCCTTTTCCATTGCTGACAGTGTATCCAAATAATTCATCCAGTGTATCTAATTTTCCTCTGCTCCAGGCCACTTCGATCGCATGTCGGATCGCACGCTCAACTCTGCTCGATGTCGTCTGATGTTTTTTTGCAACTGTCGGGTATAGGATTTTCGTAATCGCACTTAATACATCCATATCTTCCACCGCCATCATGATTGCATCTCTTAAATAATGATAGCCTTTAATATGCGCCGGAATCCCAATTTCATGAATCATATTTGTTACATGGCTTTCCAGATTCTCCTGCTCTTTTCCCTGACATGCCACAGCTGATTTTGAACTCCCTTCCCGCTTCGGACTAACACGCACACTCTTGATCCGATTTAACAACATTTCATTATTAAATGGTTTCATAATATAGTAACTTGCTCCCCGCTGAAATGCATCTTCTGTGATACGTTCCTGTCCTACTGCTGTTACAATAATAAATTCCGGCCGTTTTTTCATTGTTTTATCTGCATTGACAAGATCCATCACACTTAATCCATCAACTTTCGGCATAATTAGATCAAGCAAGACAACACCCGGCTCATTCTGTTTAATAATCTGCAGCATATCCTCCCCATTGTTTGCTTTTCCGACGAGCTTCAACTCCTTATCGCTGCTGACAATTTCCCCTAAAAGTTCCAATATTCTTTCATTATCATCCGCAACAGCTACATTTAACTGCCCCATTTTTTGTACCTCCTTTTCCTTTTCAAGCACCGTGCTCTGTTATTATAGCTGTCTGATTTTTTGTTCGCAAGGAAAAGTCATCTTATAATTTCGACATTCTTCTTGAAAATATTTGTTTTTCTACAAGTTTCTTGTAGTGTTCTTGCTTCTTTTGACGAAAATTTTCTAAAAATCGTAGATTTTCTGTATGAATTTTTTGTCGATCTTTTTATTTTTTTCCAGAATTCGCCTTTTATTTATGCACCTCTTGATTTCCTTTTCGGAAAATGTTAGTATAGGAATCATCACAGAAACAGGACCTTTGAGCGCTTACACAGCAGTCTCTAAAGGTCCTGTTTTGCGGAATCATTTTATCACAGGAGGTTTGTTATGATAAAAGTTAAGCATCAGATTGACTGGAAAGTTTTTATCCGTCTTGTTGTCGCAATTGCACTTCCGATTGCTTTTCAGAATTTCCTTTCAACAACCGCTAGCATGGTAGACACAATTATGATCGGAAGTCAGGGAGAACTTGCCGTTGCCGCTGTCGGAATCTGTTCCCAGATTTCTTCTCTATTCTTCTCCTGCTATTTTGGTTTTGCAGGAGGCGCGCTTCTATTCTTCTCCCAATACTGGGGCGCTCAAAATGAGGAAGGAATTAATCGGACGTTCGGCATGTCTTTATTGTATATGCTCGCAGTATCACTTCTGTTTGGCTGCGTCGCAATTACCTGTCCAAATTTCCTTCTCGGAATCTATACTGATAAGACAGACATTATAAAACTAGCAGTACCTTATATCAGAATTGTTGGATTTGCTTATCCGCTTCAGGTACTTGCGGTACTCGTCAGCTTTCTCATGCGCTCTACAGAACGTGTGAAAATACCTTTAGTCAGCTCAGCGGTTGCTCTGGTTGTCAACTTTGTGCTGAACTTTATCTTAATCTATGGACGCTTTGGAATGCCGAAAATGGGGCCGGCCGGAGCTGCTGTTGGAACACTCGTTTCCGGCATAGTCAATCTTATCATTCTGCTTGTTTTTCTTTTGAAAGACCACAGCACGATTCAGTTGAAACTGTCACAAATGTTCCACTGGAAAAATGGATTTGCCGGAATGTATCTGAAAAAATGTTTTCCAATTATTTTAAATGAGCTCTTTTACGGAATCGGACAGATGTTGATCAACATTGTTATCGGACATCAATCTTCCTCTGCCATTGCCGCAATGGCTGCATTCCGTGTTCTGGAAGGATTCGTCTTTGCTTTCTTTGGCGGACTTGCCGATGCAAGTACCGTTGTCGTCGGCAAAGAAGTCGGCTCCGGGCATCATATGAAAGGCTACCAGTATGTCAAAGGTTTCTCCATCCTTTGCCCGGCAATTACTTTTATCATTGTACTGACATGCCTTCTCTTAAACAGACCTCTGCTCGGACTATTCGGACTTGGCGCAGAAGCTATGTTCTACGGAAAATATATGCTCTTAATCTACCTTGCCGCCGGAACAATCCGGACATGTAATTATATTATGAATTCCTGCTTCCGCGCCGGAGGAGAGTCTGTCTTTGGTACAGTACTTGAAATCAGTTGTCTTTTCCTCATCAGTGTTCCAGCAACATGGATCGCCGGAATGGTACTGCACCTCCCATTTCTCGTGGTCTTCTCCTTCGTTTACACAGATGAGATCATCCGGCTCATTTTTGAACTGTGGTACACGCGAACCGGAAAATGGATCAAACCTGTGACCGAGGAAGGCCGGCGTACCGTTGAGGCATTCCGCCAGGAACTCCACGCGAAACAGCATAAGGCGATTTCATAATACAGGAGAAATCACACCTAAGAAACTGAAAGCATTAAAAAAATACCAGCATAATAGCTGCCATACATTTTGACCTGATGTCATCATGCACGGACAGCTGTCATGCTGGTACTTTTATAATCCCATCACATACACCTGACACGGATTCCACTCATCCCACAGCGTCGGAAATACTTCAAATTCCCGGAATCCAAGCGACAGATAAAATCTATTTGTAGCGTCATATTCTTCATATCTTCCCATCTGCACAGTCTTTACCTGAATAAATGAATAGCCGTGTTCTTTTGCTACCTCTCTGGCCTGTTTAAAAAGAGCGCTTCCAACTCCCTTTCGGTGATAATCTTTCAAAACGCCCATCACATACAGCTCGACAGTATCCTTCCCCGTCTCTTTCAGATACAAAAATCCAACCGGCTTTTCTCCGTCAAATGCTGCCCAGAATAAATTTTCTGCGCTCGACTTAATATATTCCTCTCGCGCCCGCTCGATTCCAAACCACTCCGGAAGCGCTTCCAGAATTGCTCTCGTAATTTCTTTTTTCCTGTTTTTATCTTCCATCTGCAATACCTGCATATTGTCTACTCTCCTTTTTCATTTGGAATAATCTTATCATATTTAAAAAACTATTTACAGCCGCTCTTCCCTATGATTCGTTCATACGTTTCTTCACCCGTCTTCTGAAATCCTAGAGACTGGAACATCTTCTGACTTTGCGTATTGAATGAATAAATATTTGCCTTTACTTTATCTATTCCCTTTTCCTTTGCCAGGGCGACCATATTTTCAATACATTTGCGACCGATATGTCTGTTCTGATATTCCTTACAGACAACAATCGACAGTTCTGCATTCTCCTGAAGCGTCACATCCCCCACAAGGACTCCCTCATACTGAATGTAATAACAGTCTCCGTGTGTATCCAGATAATTGTACATCGCTCTTAACCGTTCAAGCGAATACACATGATCAATATTATCTACCTGTCTGCAAAGTTCCAGATTCTGATACCACGCAAGCGCCGTCTCCTCGTTCGGATAATACGGTATCAGAAATAATTTATCATCCACCTTGCGGACTTTCTTTTCTTCCTCTTTGACTGCTTGAGGAAAACATTCGTCCTGATATTCATTTATCCTTTCAATTTCCATTTAGGTTTCTCCTTTATTCTTTTCTGAAGATGTCCAGTGTATGGTGTGAATACCCAATCATATCCTGCCTCTCGCAAGTTGCAAGATGATATTTTAAATAAAGTTCATACATCCGGTCATCCATCTGATCTACGGTTTCTCTCATATGATTTGCGTATCCGTCTGCTGCGATAAAATGCAGCGATGTCACATGGAATTTTGAGCGGAGCTTATCAATATCTTCTTTTCGATACAGCTCAAATATATCCCATGGCTTTGAAAACGCAGCAAATGTTTCCGTGTTGATGTTACATTTCTCGATAATATTGTAAATCTCCCCACGGATAAATCCATAGGATAAAATGCTCGCATCCCCCATACAGTATGCAGCAAAAATAATCCCGCCTTTCTTTGTTACCCTGATCGCTTCTGATAATGCTTTTAACTGATCTTCTGTTGTAAATAAGTGGTACATCGGACCAAGCAGAAGCGTAATATCGTACGTATCACTTGCAAAAGCAGACAAATCCATCGCGTTGCCCTGTGTGATCGTGACCGGTTCCTCTTCGATTGTATTCTTCTTAAAAATCTCAATATTATGTTCTACTAATTCGACCGCATCCACCTGATAACCTTTTTGCGCCAAAGCATGACTATAACGCCCGGTTGCTGCCCCAATCTCCAGGATACGCATCCCCGGTTCAAGATATTTCTCAATATATTTCATCGTCGTGATATACTCTACCATTCCATGCTTTGATACGAGACGGCCTTCCTCATCATATCCTTCATAATAATTTGTTAAACAGTCCATTTGATTCATACTGCATTACCTCCCGAAAAGTTCAAATCATAATTCCCGCTCTGCCACCACCACAGTATAGTGATCCGTATCGTATGTAACCCCTGTTGCGGTAAATCCATTCTTGCGCCAGAAATGCTCTGCCTGTGGATTGCCTTTCACCCAGCCAAGCCGAACATGCTCAAACCCGATTTCCGTTAAATAAGAACATAATTCATCAATAATTGCGCTTCCGATTCCGGTATTCTGAACAGATACGTCTGTCATAAAGAAACCTATAAAAGCCGTGTTTTCATTCGGATATGCCCTAATCAAATCCATTACAGCAATCAATTTTTCTGCATCATAGTACCCCAGATAATACTTATCAGACAGCTCCTTGTTCGGAGGAAGCGCTTTCATGTCATCCGCAATACTTTCTTCCGTAACAAACGGCGGACAGTACTGATAAAACAAATGATTTTTGCTGCACAATGTAAAGATATCCACGATATCTGCCTCCTTCATACGACGCACTGCATAGCATTTAGAAAACTGTGAAATATCCATTTGATTTTCTCCATCTCTCTGTAAATTTAATATAAATGCTTTTCTTCTATCCTAAAAAAAAATTCCATACTAGGCCTGTGTAAATAATACTTAAAACAAATCCAACATATTATCCAGATAGATTTTTTCTCTGACATGTAGCTGATATTCTGGCTTTGTCATATAATAGAGCAAAAATTCCAGAAGCAACGCACTTCCCAGACCACGACCTTCAATCTTAAAATTAGAAAATCCCATCGGTAAGTAACTGTTTTGAATATCATTCACACTGATAAACCCGGGATTTTCCATTGCTTTTGAAAACCGGTAACCTTCCCCTGCATCAGGGGCAGCACAGCGGTGTTCGCAATCATTTTCTCCAAGATTTCTCCGGCTAACAGCTTCATAGCACTGCTTCCTGTCCTTGCAGCAAAACCAACAACACTCATTACACAGAAACTCTACTTTGTCCTTCTGTTTCGCAGACAACACACGCAACTGTTCCCAAATTTTATTCAGCCGAAAGTCCGGTACAATATAAAGAAACTCATCTCGGTTCACTTCATCTACAAATTGCCGGAACTCTGTCAGAACCTTCGTAGTAGATGAAACAAAATAGAGTTTCGGGTAATTTATTTTCAGATAGTCTAACAGCAGATCTGAATGAACAATGACACCATTTCGTTTTTCTCCACTTTCTTCAAGCAAGGCGCAGAGCAGATTACATTTCTTATCTGAAAGGTGCTCTTCCCGGAGCAGAGAATTGCTGAATGTCAGCCGGGCAGAAATCCCGTATTCCTGCATCAGCCCCAGGACCTTGTCCGGATCGCAATCTCCACCTCCAACACGGCCTCCGCCCCAAATACAATCTGCCGGAGCTCCATATATGGAACCTATCTCACACCAATCATAAAAATATTCTCTGTGTTCACGAAACAATGGCAAAAAAATACAATAGAATTCATAGAATTCAAATAAACCGGGAAGATGGTAATATGCTATGTTCTTTCTTAATTCATTCATATCTACCTTGTCACCTCATTTATCAGTAGTTTTATATTATCTGTTGTTTGCTGCATGATATCTTAAAAAGTCAGTACAAAAATTCCACCGTCAAACACAATATCATTTCCTGCAGAATCTTTATAAAAGGATACCTTTTCTGTTCCGATTTGCTGGAATCCTAAAGATTTCAATAATAATACTGACGGTACATTGTTTATTGCTGTACCTGCAGTAAATCTCGTTATTCCACACCCGCGCAAATATTCAAAAAGTTTCAAATGACTTTCTCTGGCATATCCTTTTCCGTGGAAATCCGAATGAAAACAATATCCGATTTCATATCCATTTTTTCTCATGTTAAAAGCAATATACCCAATAACTATATTGTTCAGGCAAACAGCAAAAAACATATGTTCCAACCCTTGATTAGCTTTTGCCCATTGGAATATCCTTTCCCGAACCGCTTCATCATCTGTATTATGAGGTCTATCATACTTGGCAAATTCAGAAGCATTAAAATCCTCCCAAATTTTCTGAATGCTTTTCCAATCATTCTCTGTTATATGTCTTATAACAAGTCTTTCTGTTTTCAATGACATGGCAATTTTTCTCTCCATAAATTTTAAATTATTACTGTATTCCCTAAACACATGAATGAAAAAGTCTGCTATGACTCATATCATTGAACATGCCTTCATTAATTCTATAAGGGGCAACAGACTCCAATACCGCAAATGGTTCTGGTGTCATCTCTGTACTCTCTTGTCCAGGATAAACTGCTCCAGATTAATCTTATGGTGATATTTTACAGAAGCAACTTTGTCTTTTTTCAAGATGATCTCATTCATATCCAGACCATTCAGTGCAGCAATGGCTATGGCATAATGAATTAGATCCGCCAATTCATTGCCCAATTGTGCCTGTAGATCTTCGTCACCGGAAGCTTTTCTACCGGCTTTTTTGTTTAGAACCTCGGCTACTTCTCCAATCTCTTCCACAAGCTTCATAAAGAGACTTTGATCAATGCCGTCATTGCTGTAATGATTCAGTAAATAAGCTTCCAGTTCCTCTATAGTTATTTTCATTCTCTGCACCTCCAACACGACCTCCACCCCAAATACAATCTGCCGGAGCTCCATATTTAGTTATCTTTCTCTACAATAAAGCTTTCTAAAAATAATATTGATAATATTTTAACTCTCTTTCATCTTCCACAAATTTTTCAAGTAATAAGAATCCTACTTTTTCTAACACTTTAATTGAAGCAACATTATCAGAAAAAGTAAATGCACCTATCGTATTTATTTTGTAACGTTCAAATACTTCTTTTAGAAATAATTGAACCGCTTCCGTTGTAATTCCCTTATTCCAATATGCTGTATCAAATATGCAATAACTCAACATCGCATTAGGAACTTCTTCCTTGTTAATACAATAACACCATATATCACCTATATATTTCCCATTTTTCTTAATTATTCGCCCATAACTCGTAGAAAATGGCAAAAGAGTTTTTTTGTAATCTAAAATTGCCTCTTCAATGCTTTGAGCCTTCTGCGGCAACATCTCCTTTATAATTGGCTGCTTAGACTTTTCATAATATATCTTAACAGTTTCTATTGATCTTTCATCCAAAGTAATCATCATTTTTCTCCATAAAACACTCTATAATTCAAACACAACTTACCGATGAATATACATTCTCGTCAAATCAGTTTCTCCATCCCCCTGCACCATACAGAAAAACTCCCAGCCATATCTTTCATAAAAATCTGTATGATCCGTAATCAAATAAATGGGTGTAATTCCTTTCGATTTCATATCCTCGACAACCATATTAAGTAAATGACCTGCAATTCCTTGACACCGGCAATCTTTTTCAGTATATACTGCACATATATTCGGGCTAAGATCTTTTCTATTGTGAAAATCATTCTCAATGACTCCCATACCACCTACAATCCGCTCTCCATCCATGCACAAATACCAACCATACTCTGTTTCTTTATTAAGATACGCTTCCATACATTCCAAATAAGCTTCCTTTGGCACGTTCCATTTATTATGAAACCATAAAGCTGCCCGTTCCTTTAGTTGCGGTCTTTCTCTTAAAGTAATATATGTATACTCTCTCATATTTTGATCCTCTCCTATTTCATACAACTATTTGCTGACTGTTTTTTTCTGCAAAATAAAACATATTTTTTCTTTTCTATAAATTTCGCGTTTATTTACTTTAAAGTCTCCACCATATAATAAAATTCTCCCTTCCCAATCGGAGTAGTTCGCACTATCGGCGGGCCAGAAATAGTAAAGCCGGCTTTTTCATAACATTTGATCGCTCTTATATTCCAACTTCTAACTTCTATAGCTACCTTTTTCGCCGGGTACTGTTTATGCGAAAGCTCACAGGCCATTTTAACAATTTGCTGTCCATAGCCTTTACCACAGTACTGTGGATGCACCCCAACTCCCAGAAAAATATTTGATTCAGTTTCTTTTAAATTAATATAACCAACCAGCTTTTCTCCGTCATAATACGAATAATAATTGTTCTGTCGATTAGCAAACCCTCGATGATTTTTCATCTGTTCCATGTAAGGGATATTGCTATAAATGGAATATGGTTCCTCATATTTCCATTCGCTTATCATGTATTTTTCTTTTTCTGTCGTTCGATGATACTGAAGCATTTGCACTTTCCTTGTCAATAAGCTTTATCATATGCAGCTTTTAAATCCATTGTATAAAAGACCGTTTTTTGATAAAATTTCTTCCGCATCCTTAAATTTTAGTTTTATATTTCTTTTCTTCCAAAAGGAATAAATAATAGCGGACCAAAAGACGAAAGAATCTCTGAAATCATAATATTGTCCGTCAGTTTCATCAAAAATTGCGAAATCATTCCTTTCCAATTTTGAATGTATGCAAGAGTAACACTTAACTCAAGCGGGAAGTTTGGAAACAAACTCTGTGCCAATATGATTAGAAGGTAGATAGAAGACATAATTCCGGCAGAGACCGCAATCTCTTTTTTGGTCATAGAGCGAAAGGCCCATAAACCTCCAATTAACACTATAATTAGAAATATCACTGTGTGGAAAATTGCTGAGCGTACAGGATCCGTAGAAACTATCGTAACGCCATCAGCATCTACCGTCTTTACACCAAAAAAGAAACCTCCAAGATAGGCGGTAATAGAAAAACTAATCCAACTAGCAACCATGCAAAAAACCGGAACTTTCCACAATGTCTGAATCCGCACTTTCATAAGTATCTCTCCTTTTTCTATATTTAATTTCATATGAGTGTGAATACTGCATCTGAAAACTGCTTCACAATATATGAAATATACCATTCTACGTTATCCTTCACCGATTCGAAATGCAAAGAAGAACAAACGCTATGAATCTTTTCCTCTGCATCATTTTCTAGTATCATTGCTGTTGGTCCACTGTTACCTCCAATGATACTTACACAACAAACTCCTTGAGTTGATCCCAGATTGGATTTATCGTTCCACTCAGGATTCTCCATCGGTTGATCACTTTCAGCGCAATCATGAATCATAATTTCTTTTCCCCACTCAGGACTGACCGTATAATTCATAGAAATAAAATAAGTAGGATACCTCCACCGTTTAGGTAACAAACTACTCTCTGGCAATATCTGTTGTTCTATACTTTGTACCGTCAGTTCAAATGCCTTACCACTGATGGGGTGGATAAAAGTAACTTTATCACCGGGAGCCTGTACTACAAAATGTTCTCCGGAAACTCTGTCTGGCTGCTGCTCCATTATAAGTGAAAGAGACTTAATTTCTGAGCGGTGTTTACTTGCCCATGGAAAAGCATTTCTGCAAATAACCCAACCATATGATTTATCCAAATGATAATGCTCTACTACCCTTTTTGTTTCTAAATCATAACCATTTTTGTCTGCTAAATACGGATTAAAACATATAGAACAACCACGCGAAACCGTCATTTCTTTATTATTTAACTTTAACATCGGGTGAAAATGAAAACATAACGGATTCTCTATTTCCATCTGCATTTGCTGTTCATTGGTAAAACCATCATAAAAATCACTTTTACAGCTTAGCTTCCACTTTTCCATAAAATTCTGTATTCTCCTGGCATCCACACGCATACAAAAATCTATGACAAGACCTTTTCCGCAGGAATATGCCACCGGAATAAACCAGTGATATCCTGCCCAGTCAAAATGCTGATTCACCGGAATTTCTTTTCCGGCATGATCTCTTCCATGGTGTCCCCAGAAATTTCCTTCATAATAAACTTTCCATTCAGGAAATTTCGATTCTGCAGACGGCTTCATATCAGCAGCACAATAATCCTCTTCTTCTTGTAAAAATTTCTTGAATGTGTTTTCCATAAATCATCCTCATCTTTCGATCATCCTAATTGTGTTATAAAACTCGCTTGGATTCAATACTTGTTAATTATAACATGCAATTCATAATAACGCTGATCATCATTTCCTTTTCTTCCGGTCTTGATTCTGCAATCATAATAGTCAATGCAACTAAAGTAGCATCTGCTATTTTCTTCTCTCCATCCACAAATAGCGCCTCATTTTTATCAAGAAAATAAAGAAACATTGTTGCAGCGATTCTTTTATTTCCATCAAGAAAGCTATGGTTCTTCGTTACAAAGTATAACAGGTTTGCCGCTTTTTCTTCCAAAGATTCATAAAGCTCTGTTCCTGCAAATGACTGATAAATATTTCCGATACTCCCTTTAAAAGAATCATCTTTTTCTTTTCCAAACAAATCCGATTCGTCTCCAAATCGCATACTTTGAATGATATCTATACATTCCTCATAGGAAAGTATATATGTTGCGCGATTTCCATTAGGTCTTGTCATATTCTGGTGATCATAACAATCCAATAAATCTAATGCCCTGCTGTATTTTTCTATTACAGAACGAACCTGTCTGCTGTCCAACTCATTTTCCGTCCGCCTCATGTTATCTTCTTTTTCCGATATTACAACTTCATTTTTGTTCATACTCTTTCTCCAGCTCTATCCCTTTTTCGCGCAATATCTGCTGCACCTTCATCTAATATGTGATTAATCATTTTCAGCAATCCATTTCTTCGACCAAATCAACAATGTTTCGGACATCAAATCGAACTCAATCATCCCGCCTTTTTTCAAATTTAAAAAGTTGGAAACAATCACCCGTTCATCGGCAGATACAACTTGAAGCAATTCCTTTTGGTGTCTGATATAGTTCCTGTCTGCTTAAAAGCAATTGCCTGTACAATGAAAGAAGCAGATTTATACAATCCTCGCAAGATATCTTCACTCTTTTCATACAACATATTATGAACACAGCCGTGAAATATGTTGCAGGCACCGATTTTGATTGCTCTGTTCACACTACTATCATCAATAACTGCCAGTAATTCATCAAGACTCCCTTTCATCGGTGTGGTGTCATAATAGAACTGAAACAAGTCAGACGGTTCCCAATTCATAATATCGTCTTTCCCAGAAAGGAAACCACAAATCATTTCCCTATTTGGAAGGGTATCTAACATTGCATTATAGGTTTGAATATCCATAGCAGACAATTCATCCAGAATTACAGCAATATCAATATCGCTTGTCTCCATCGCTTCTCCACGTCCATAACTGCCCTGTAAACCGACAAACCATACACGGCTTCCGAAAGTCTCATCTAATGTCTGTAGGAAGTTTTTCATCCAAACAGTAATATCTAACATCTTGATTACCTCGTTAAATTCAAAATTTTCTAATCACATTATAGCATACACACTTTTGAAATCCCATACCCTCTCGTCGGATCATTGACCAAAACATGACTGCAATTAATTTTTAGCTTTTTTATACCGCTCCAGTTATGCGTAAAAGTTCCTCTTCTGTTCCACAAATCCAGAATCAGCAATGATATTTTATTCTCCATAAAATCCGTTGTCACTTTTTTGTGCCCATTTCATATACATTTCCTTGTAGTTATCTTTTATAAATTCACGAATCATTCTGATTTCTCTATCAGTCAGTTGACCTTCATTCTCTATTGTTGTTTCACCATCTTTTTTCACAAAAAACTTTGCCGATCCTGCTTCTGTAAGCTTTCTATCGCTTGCATGTACATGCATAGCTTCAATTACACAATGCGAGGTATAATACAAATAATACCCACATACTTTATATTCATAATATTTAGGCATATATTATTCCTCCATGTATTTACGATTTTTATGATAATATTCCAATACAATTTCCAACTCTATATCATCCATGCTTGTTTCCAATATGTCTCCACTTCTACTTAAATACGCTGCTTTATGTGGATTATTCAAATTAAGCACTCTTACATTTTCACCATCTTTTGTAAATGCATATCCATTTATAATCATTTCCGCTGCATCTGCTACTTCTTTAATATTACACATATTCAATCCTCACTTTCTGAATCGGCTTCAAAAATTCTTCTGCATTAATATATAAATTATCAAGAATGGGAATTAAATCAATATATTCTTCTTCTTCATCGCATCCTTCATATTTCGCCATAACAACGATATATCCATGATCCCACTCAACCACTTTCGTATATCGCTCCAATCTCGGAGATGTTTTAAAACGTATATTATATCCATTAAATATAAAAGAAGTAAATTCTTTATCATTGCTTAATACTGCTTCGTTTATCACGTTCTCTATCTCCTCTCCAATAAATTTTGTACCACTATTACTATTTCTATTTCTTCCATACATATCTTACAAATTTCTCTCGCTGACCTCATATTTTTTTCTCTGGTAACATTAACACATTCTTTCTACTTCTAAATCACTCATCCAACATATATTCCATTTTACTTATAAGCATCAATTATTCTCCAAACTCAATGTTATTTAATTTTATTATAACACAGACACTTTTATTTTTACAGACAGCAAAAAGTCTAAGAAGCAGGAAGTTACTGTCAAGTAATCATTGGCAACTTTCTTTTTGATTTATCTTTTTGTTGAAATAGCATGTTTTTGTTTTGTCCCAGTTTAATATCCAGCCATGTACAACAGTCGTTTTCTCTCCCCCTGTATCTTTCCATTTAATCCAACCACATGCCCAATCGCCGGATATTCATATCCTTTTCCGTCTTTCTTTGGCGCTTTCGCTGACATCAGAATCGCTCCATACAATTCTTCTACTTTTTCTTCTTCAAATACCGGCCGATGCAGACGTTCGGTCACTTCATGCAGTTTTCCACTGCACTTTTTTGCCAGGATCTTCGCCAGATGATTTCCTCCCCGTTTACTCCAGCTTCTATGTCCATGCTTCATTCGCTTTGCGATCACGCTCCATACATGGTTTTCCATCGTTCCCATATTCCGATATGCCAACCCTTCCGGTGGCTCTGGAAGATTGAGATTTTGAGACTGGTAAGCACGAGTCCTTCCCGGTTGTTCTCATAATAACGAATCAGGTCTTCTACATCTTCAATCTCGGCCTCATCACTTAAGCTGTTTCGATAGATTTCCAGATACCGGAATACTTCTTCAATCTCTTCGGCTCTTATCAGCTCTAAAACAGCATCCCTCGCAGCCTGTTCATGGATTTTCTCTTTCACAGCCTTATTCCGGTGGAACGGGTCTAACTGAAAACAGGTGCTTTTATCTTTCACTTTCTTGATCCAGGATGCTCCGTCTGCGTTTAAGATTCTTTGATCTACTTCATCCAGGTTAAACTCCTGCGCGATTGCTGCTTCCCGATATTCCTGAAACTCCTTTGCTTTGGAAAATCCGGCAACGACTACTTTATTTTCCAGCGCATAACGATCCGAACCGGTTTTTCGCCATCCTTCATAAGCGATCCCGATCTTAATCTCTGATTTATCCTGTTTTTCCTCTTTCCGGTCTTTTCCCTGCAGCCTGATATAAACTCCATCCGCTTCTTCAAACAGAACGGGAACCTCTCTTTTTCCTTTCACATGCCCTTTCTTATATTCTTCTGTCAGCTCAGCTTCATCCTCACAGACTTTTTCCCCTAACGCCTGAATGACGTTCCATACGCCCATCGCACTGATGGTCTGTCCAGTCATCTCACTGACCTGACGGGCACATTCTCTGTAAGATAGTTCTGTAATCCCTTTTACCAACAGTTCCGCCATATTCGTTGAGATCAAACCCACGTGCTCCAGATCCAGTGTTTCGTCTAGCAGATATACAAAACGCTTTCTTCCGTCCTCCTCAGTCACTTCATAAACATTTCTCTGATAGGTCACCTCACCATATACGGTCTTTACGGTTGTCTGTCTGCCTCCTTTATTCCGGTACTTCTTTTTGTCTCTGTCCTCCAACAGCATCCGGTCATACCGTTCCAGGAACTCTTTTGTGAACTCCCTGCCGATCTGACAGACCCACGCATAAATATTTTTCTCCAACTGCTTGAATGTTACGCCGTTTTCCTTTATCATTGAATTCATCATACAGACTCCTTATGTTTTTTCTCGGCAATTAAACAATAAGATAAATCTGTATGATTGGGAAGAGGTTTCGATCTCTTCCCTTTATTTTTGCCAATGATAATTATACTCTAAGAAGCAGGAAATACTATGAAACACTCATTGCATTTCCTGCTCCTGCTTGTTCTACTCATTGTCCTAAATATGCGTTACCGTACCAACAATTTCTCCTTCTGCAAAATCTACCTCTATCATTCCGCCGCTTCCAGCATATTTTCAATAAAAATCCCATACCCTCGTGTCGGATCATTAACCAAAACGTGCGTTACCGCACCAACAATTTTTCCATTCTGCAAAATCGGGCTGCCGCTCATTCCCTGAATGATACCTCCTGTAACAGAAAGTAATTTTTCATCTGTTATCTGTATCATAAACCCTTTATTCACTTCTCTGGAATTCAAATTCACTTCTGTGACAGCTATTTCGTATTCCTGAATCTCATCCTCAACCATACACCGGATTACAGCCGGTCCTGTTCTAACTTCTTCTTTTGCCGCTGCCGGCATCGGTGTCAGATTTTTAAATAGTTCATCTGCATTACTCAGCGTCCCATAAATCCCCTCTTCAGTATTTTTTTCAATAGTTCCGAGATGGTTATATTTATTATAAACAATTACCCCTTCTATCCATCCCGGTTCTCCATGTTCGCCCTTTTTTATTTTACGGATGGATGTACCATACAGTGTTCCTTTTGATATATGAAATAGTCCATTGGTATCGGAATCGTGAATTCCATGACCAAGCGCCCCAAATTTCCCATCTCCGGTAAGAAATGTAATGGTTCCCAATCCCTGTGTATTATCTCGTACCCAGATTCCCAGTTTATATTCTTTCGGTGCTGAACATACCGGCTTCATTTTTACATCAATTTTTTCTCCATTTCTTGTTAGATGCAATATTACTTCTTCTCCGGTCATATCTTTTACACAGTCAAGCAGTTCCCGCTTATTTTTGATTTCTCTGTCATCCACACCGGTAATATAATCTCCTGATTTTACGATATTGGCAGCCGGCTCCTTTTCTTCTCCGTCTGCAGAAGCAACTTTATCAGTTCCAAGTACAAGTACTCCTTCTGTCTCCATATAAAGTCCCACCGGCATTCCTCCCGGGATAATCGTATTCTGAGAGATTGCCTGGGCGCTTACTTCCTGTCGTATACGGTTTTCTTCCGCTTCTGACAAATATACGCTTCCAAAACACAATCCTGCAGCGATAAGCAACCCTAAAAATATCTTTCTGCTCCTTCGCATCTTTTCCCACACCCTTTCTGCACTTGTCAATTACAGAATATTTTCTTTTGCTCCTTCAACTCTTTATGAGGCAAAAAGAAAAACAGGCATCTTCTGATACCTGTCTTAGTATGTGGAGATTTCTCGCATTCCACTCCTGTATTATTTTGTACGATTTGCCAATTCTTTCATTTCACGGGCATTTTCAAGTACTGCCGCCGTAATTTCTGCTCCTCCAAGAATTCTGGCAAGTTCTTCCACTGACTGCTCTTCATTCAGTAATTGAATATCAGTTGTCGTTGTCTGATCTTCTACTGTTTTTTCAATCAGAAAATGCGCGTCTGCCATCGCCGCTATCTGTGCCAGATGTGTAATACAGATTACCTGGTGCTTTTTCCCGATATATGACATCTTCTCAGACACCTTCTGCGCTGTTCTTCCACTGATTCCCACATCAATTTCATCAAAAATCAATGTTTCATCTCATCCTTATCTGCCATAACCGTCTTAATGGCAAGCATAATTCTGGACAATTCTCCACCGGAAGCAATTTCTGCCAGCGGGCGAACCGGAAGTCCCGGATTCATGGAAATCATAAATTCTACATCATCAATACCACTTGGAGTAAACTCTGAAAACTTCTGGAAAACCATTTCAAATTTTACTTCAAGGAAATTTAAATCTAACAGATGAGATGAAATCTTCGCAGTCAATTCTTTTGCTGCTTTTTTTCGAAGCGTTGTTAATCGTTCTGCTGCCTGCTGTAATGTTTCTTCTGCATCTCTTAGCTCTTTTTTCAATCGTTCCAGATAAAGATCGTAATCGCTTAAAATATCCAGACGGGCTTTTTTTTCTTCCAGTGCGCGATTGACGTCTTCCAATGTCTTTCCGTAGCGATTTTTTATATGGTTCAGTACATTTAGTCGTTCTTCTGTTTCCGCAAATTCTTCTTCCGAAAACTCCCATGACGACATGTATTCAGCAATTTCTCTTCCCAGATCGCTCAAAAGGCTGTCAATTTCTGCAATCTGATCATACAGATCATCCGCCCTTTTTTCAAATCCTACAAGTGACTGCAACGTTTTTGCACTTCTTGACAAAAGTTCCCCGGCGCTTCCATCTTGTCCAAAACAGCATTGATATGCTTCCTGAAGATGCTCCATTACTTTTTGACTGCGACACATTTTCTGATACTGTTCTTCCAAAAGCTCATCTTCGCCTTCTTTAATATGCGCTGCTTCAATCTCATTCATCTCATAAGCAAGAAAATCTGCCTCTTTACGGCGTGTTTCTTCATCTACAGAAGCTTTTTCCAGTTCTTTTTGTTTCTCTTTAAACAGTTGATAGCAAGTTTCATATTGTTTCTTTATGCTGCCCAATTCCTCTTTTGCAAATTCATCCAGAATTTGTAAATGATTTTTTTTATAAAGAAGAGACTGATGTTCATGCTGTCCATGAATATCAATCAACACAGATGCAATTTCTTTTAATTTCGCTGCCGGAACCGTTTCCCCATTGATGCGGCTTGTGCTGCGCCCTTCCATCAGTTTGCGGCTCAGAATTACTGCACCATCTTCCGGATAGACATCTAACTTCTGAAGCGCTCGTTCCTGAGCTTCTGATTTAATCGTAAAAACAAGTTCAACCAGCCCATAGGACGCTCCCTTCCGCAAAATATCTGCAGAATATCTGCCCCCAAGTGCCAGATTTACAGAACCTAATATAATTGATTTTCCTGCACCGGTCTCCCCGGTCAGAATATTCAGTCCCCGCTCAAAATCGACTTCCGCCTCATCAATCAGTGCAAGATTTTTTACATGCAGATTTTGTAACATCCCAACTCCTGTTCTAATTCTTCTCTACGACTCTTCGAATCTTTTCCATCAGTTCCAGTGCATTGTCCATATCTCTTGTGACAATCATAATCGTATTATCACCTGCAATACAGCCGACAACCTCTTTCCATTTCATCTCGTCAATCGCTGCCGCCACTGCCATAGCCATACCGGATACCGTCTTGACTACAATCAGATTTTGAGCAATGTCCATGGAAAGATATCCGTCTTTCAGCACACGCATATACTTCTCAGTCAATTCCATCGTTGTCACATGCATCATAGAATATTTCTGCCGTCCCTCCTGTGTAGGAACTTTCATCAGCTTCATATCTCTGATATCTCTGGAAACCGTTGCCTGCGTTACCTGAAATCCTTCCGCATTCAACCGATCCGCCAGTTCTTCCTGCGTCTCGATATCATATTTCCCGATCAGCTCTGCGATTTTCACATGTCGATCTACCTTCATCCCGCTAATTTCCTTTCATTTTCTCTCGTAATGTTTCCAAAAAGCTCTCTTTGCTTAACTTCATTAATTTTGCTGTTACATCTGCCTGACGAATCACAATTCGCTCTCCGGTTCTCAAGTATGCAATGTCCGCTCCATCGAAAGCAACTTCCGCCAGTTCTTCTCCGTAGCCTCGTCCTTCCCCAATCTCTATCTCAATCCGGTCGCTGGCTGACAGCACAATACTTCTCGTATTCAGAGCATGAGAACAGATTGGCGTAATGACAAAGAGCGCTGCTGTCGGTTCCACGATCGGTCCTCCCGCAGACAGATTATATGCGGTAGAACCGGTAGGTGTTGATACGATCATTCCGTCTGCCTGAAAGGAATTTAAAAATTCTCCGTTCACATAAACTCTGTAATGAATAATCTTAACAGATCCATGCCGCGTAACAACAATGTCATTCAACGCCACATCTTCCTGCCGGTCGGGCAGTTTCCCGCAAATCATCATTCGTTCTTCTGTTGTAAACTCGTTTCGCGATACCTGGGCAATTGCCTCTTCCAGATTCTTTACATCTACTTCCGTAAGATACCCTAAGGTTCCGCGATTAATGCCAAGAATCGGTACATTTGTTCCGATCAGACTTCTCGCCGCCTGAATCAATGTGCCATCTCCACCGATCGTAAATACACAGCGCACTTCCGGATCAATCTCTCCAATGCTGACTTTACCGGATTCTGTCGTGTAATAAATATGTTCTACAACGCCAAACTGTTCAATACACTGTTTCGTCTGCTCCGTGATTACGAAATCACGGTCCTTTTTTTCATTTGCGATAATGATATATTTATCCATGTTGTTTTCCTGTATTATTTGGCCAATGCTTCAAATGCCTGCTCCACAATATCTTCCGTCTTTTCTAAAACATTTTCCGCAATGCTTCCCTTTCCATCCTTCTTCAAATGAATCAAATATTCAATATTTCCCTCTGGTCCTTTGATCGGAGAATACTCAATATCAAGCACCGAAAGCCCGATCGACTCTGCGTAGGAAACAATCATGCGGATGACTTCGTGATGTGTACTCTTCTCCCGCACAACACCTTTCTTGCCAACCTTTTCCCGTCCCGCTTCAAACTGAGGCTTGATCAAAGCTACAATCTCTCCGTTTTCTTTCAGATAATTCCGAATCGGTTCTAATACCTTTGTCAACGAAATAAAAGAGACATCAATCGATGAAAAGTCAATTGCTTCTCCCAGGTCTTCCGGTGTCACATAACGGATATTCGTCTTTTCCATACACACGACACGCTCATCCTGTCTAAGCTTCCATGCAAGCTGTCCTCGTCCTACATCAATGGCAAACACTTTTTTTGCTCCGTTCTGCAGCATACAATCTGTAAAACCACCTGTAGATGCTCCAACATCTGTGCAGACTTTATCCTGCATCGTTACATCAAACTGTTTCATTGCTTTTTCCAGTTTCAGACCGCCCCGGCTGACATATGGAAGTGCATGCCCCTTTACTTCAATTGTCACTGTCTCCGGAAATGTTGTTCCGGCTTTATCTTCCCGCTGACCATCCACAAATACATTCCCGGACATGATGACTGCTTTTGCTTTCTCTCTGGATTCTGCCAGACCTTTTTTTACAAGTAATACATCTAATCTTTCTTTCATGATCTTTCTCTCTGCTTTCTGTCTGCCTCAACAATCTGCTCTACAATCGTATCCGCACATAAACCAACTTCTTTTCTTAATACCGAAACATTTCCATGCTCCACATATTCATCCGGAATAGCAAATCCGTGTACTTCTGTTTCCAGATTTTCCTCTTTAAAAAAGCTTTGTACTTGTTCACCAAAACCACCGATCCGAACATTTTCTTCAATGACAGCAATAAGGTGGTGGGTTTTTGCCAACTTTCTCAGCATCTCCGTATCCATTGGCTTCACAAATCTGGCATTTACAAGAGTACAGTCATAGCGAAGTCCTTTTAACTGCTTTCGCACTTCTGCTGCCACTTCAAACATATGTCCAACTGCAATCACCGCAATTCCTTTTTCTTCTGTAATCATTTCACTTTTGCCATATGCAATCGGCTCATGATATTCCGCATATCCTCCATATGCTGTGCCGCGTGGATAACGCACCGCCATTGGTCCCGGATAATTGACTGCATATCGGATCATTTCTGTAAGTTCTGATCCGTTTTTCGGCGCCATCACAGTCATATTCGGAATGTGGGAGAGATAAGACAGATCAAATACTCCCTGATGCGTCTCTCCATCACTTCCGACAAGACCTGCACGATCTATCGCGAAAGTTACCGGAAGATTCTGCAGACATACGTCATGGATCATCTGATCATATCCGCGCTGCAAAAAAGAAGAATATACTGCAAACACGGGATGAATTCCTCCCGCCGCAAGTCCTGCTGCAAATGTTACTGCGTGCTGTTCTGCAATTCCCACATCAAAAAACCGATCCGGAAACGCCTTCTGAAATGCCGACAGACCTGTTCCATCTGCCATAGCAGCTGTAATCACTGCCAGATCTTTCTTTTCCCGTCCCAGTTCACAGATTGTTCTGGAAAAAATATCTGTATAGCTTTCTTCTTTTTTATCACCCAATGCTTTTCCTGTTACAATTTCAAACGGACCTGTCCCGTGGAATTTTTCCGGATGTTCTTCTGCCGGAAGATATCCCATTCCTTTCTTCGTAATAACATGTACAAGTACGGCATGATTGATCTTCTTTGCCTCATAGAATACTCTGTAAAGTTCTTTTACATTATGTCCATCCACCGGTCCGAGATAGGTAATTCCCATATCCTCAAAAAACATTCCCGGCACAAACAACTGTTTGATGCTGCTCTTCGTCTTTCTCAACTGGTTCATTACCCGGTCTCCTGCTCCCGGAAATTTATGAAGCGCTTGTTCAATCTGGCGTTTCAATTCCGTATAAGCGCCGGCTGTTCTAAGACTGTTCAGATACCGTGACATTCCTCCTACATTTTCAGAAATGGACATACGGTTATCATTGAGTACAATGATAAAATTGCTCTTTAACTGCGAGGCATTATTCAATGCCTCATATGCCATTCCACCAGTCAGGGAACCATCTCCGATAATCGAAATTACCGAATGCTTCTGTCCTAACAGTTCCCGCGCTTTCACATAACCGATTCCCGCAGAAATTGAAGTTGAGCTGTGCCCCGTATCAAATGCATCGCAAGAGCTTTCTTTTCGTTTTGGAAAGCCGCTCATTCCTCCATAAGTACGCAATTCGTCAAATCCTGCTTTGCGCCCCGTCAGAATCTTATGTGTATAAGACTGATGTCCCACATCCCATATCATTTTATCGTTTGGAAGTCGAAAAGCCAGATGAAGCGCCATCGTCAGCTCCACAACCCCAAGATTCGAAGCAAGATGACCACCTGTCCGGCTGATCTTCTCAATCAAAAATTCTCTTATTTCATCTGCCAGAAGATCCAGATCTTCCGGATCGATTCGTTTAATATCATTCGCTTTCTGAATACGTTCCAGTACCATAAAAGCACCTCACTATTTTTCTCTGTGGATCAATTCCCGGATCAGAGTATCCAGATAATCCTTTTCTCCCGGAAGTTCAAACAGAAGCGCCAACGCCTCATCTGACAGCCGCTTCACTTCTTTTTGAGCTCCTTCTAATCCCAGAATGGTCACATAAGTTGTCTTTTCATTTTTTTCATCGCTTAAAATCGGCTTGCCCAGTATCTCTGCAGTACTTGTCACATCCAGCACATCATCTTGTATCTGAAATGCCATACCGACTCTCTTCGCAATTTTCTCCACCTTGCTGACTTCTTCATCTGAAGCTCCTGCAAGAACTGCCCCAATCATCATAGAGCTTTCGATCAGTGCGCCTGTTTTCAATTCATAAATAAAATCAAGCACCTCTCTTGAAATCACTTTCCCGCTCGACTGCACATCTACGACCTGTCCTCCGATCATTCCGTAAATACCGGCTTTTTCGGAAAGAATCTTAAGTGCACAGCCAATTGCTCCACTTTGCTGCGGTGCAATTTCAAACGCTTTGACAGCTGTCTCAAATGCGTAATTTAAAAGTGCATCTCCTGCAAGAATTCCCATATCTTCTCCGTACACAATATGAGTTGTTTTTCTCCCGCGGCGATACTCATCATTATCCATCGCCGGAAGATCATCGTGTACAAGCGAATATGTGTGAATCATTTCCTGTGCTGCCATGAACGGCTGGACTGTTTCTCCCTCTCCGCCAAATATGCGGTAAGTCTCAAGCATCAGCATCGGACGCAGCCTTTTTCCCCCAGCCATCAGGCTATACTCCATAGCTTCCATGATCCTGCTCTGCAAGCCTGTTGCTTCCGGAAGATATTTTGTTAATATTCCTTCGATTTCCTTTACTTTTTCTGAACAGATTTCTTTAAAATTCATGTATTTCACCTTCTTCATCTAACAGAAGCATCTTCTTCTCAACCGCATCAATCTTCTGATTGCATTCCTGCAGAAGCTTTACCCCTTGATGATACAGTGCAAAAGACTCTTCCAGTGAAACATCCTCTTTTGACATCTCGGACATTACCTGTTCCAGCGCCTGAAAGCTTTCCTCAAGTGTTCTTGTCTCCTGTTCCTTTGCTGTTTCTCTATCTGTCATAGCCTTCCTCCTTCACGGATATCACTTCTGCCTCAATCATTCCATCCTTAAGGTAAATCTGCATCCGGTCTTTTTCCTGCACATCGCTGATTTTTCTGACAGGTTTCCCATCTGACTTACTGACAAAAGCATATCCTCCACTGAGCCGCTCTAGCGGAGACAGACGTCTCATCTGCTCCGTGCAGAGCAAAATACGATTGCGTTCCTCCGTAATCTTATGCTCCATCAAATATCTGATCCGATCCTCTGTCTCTGTCAGCTGCTGCTTTTTCGTTCGCAGCTGGTTCCCCGGATGACTCAGATGAAGTTTCAGAAGATACCGCTCACTCTCATGTCTCGCTTTCTGAATTTGTTCCATCAGACACTTTCGCATTGTAAAGCGGATTTCTTCCATGGCAGTCTTTGTCTGACCATATTCATACACAGCCAGTTCTGCTGCGGCAGAAGGCGTAGGTGCTCTCAAGTCTGCAACAAAATCCGCAATTGTTATATCTGTTTCATGTCCTACTGCCGAAATAACAGGTGTATGGCAATCAAAAATTGCCCTCGCCACACATTCTTCATTAAAAGCCCAAAGATCCTCAATGGACCCTCCGCCTCTTCCTGCAATAATCACATCGACACCATAAGCATCCAACGCCTGGATTCCCCGGACAATACTCTTTGCAGCTCCCTCTCCCTGGACAAGCGCCGGGTATAAGATCAGCTGCACATAGGGGTTGCGCCTAGATGCAATATTCATAATATCTCTTACCGCTGCACCGGTCGGCGCCGTTACAATCCCTACCTTGCGAACATATTTGGGAATCGGCTGTTTATATTCCGCAGCAAACATCCCCATTTCGTCAAGTTCCTGCCGAAGCGCCTGAAACCGCTCGTATAAAACACCTTCTCCGTCCAGCCTGATCTCTCTTGCATAGAGCTGGTATCTTCCGTCCCGCTCATAAGTGCTTACACTTCCCATTACGATGACCTGCTGCCCTTCTGTCATCCGAAACGCCAGACCGCCTCTGTTGCCCGCAAACATTACGCAGGCAATGACTCCTGACGCATCTTTTAATGAAAAATATATGTGTCCGGATGAATGATATTTACAATTGGACACTTCTCCTTTCACTGCAATCCGGTTCAGCATAAAGTCCTGTGTAAACATATTTTTAATATAAGCATTGACTTGTTTTACCGTATATACATGCTGCATTGCATTCTGTCTCCAGATTATTCTGTCTTTGATAATTTTCCTAAAATTCCATTAATAAATGCCGGGCCTTCTTCACTGCTGTATTTCTTTGCCAGCTCTACCGCCTCATTAATCGCAACTCCCACCGGAATATCTTCATCATAAAGCATCTCGTATACTGCAAGTCGGAGGATCGCAAGGTCCGCTCTGTTCATTCTTGAAGTCTTCCATCCGGACGCAGCTTCATTGATCTTACCATCAATCTCATCCTGCATCCCGAAAATCTTTTCGTACTTCTCTTTAATATATGTCTTGTCTTTGTCTTTTATCTGCTCTAACTGCTCGAAATACAGTTCTATCTGTTCCTCCAGCTCCTTCACATCGTGAAATTCTATCTGAAACAGTATTCTGAAAATGTGTTCCCGTAACTCTGATCTTCCCATAAGTTTTCCTTTCCTCTTCTGTCAGCCGCCTCTTTTAGCGGCTTATATTCTCTTTCTGAAACCTTTTCCGTTTCAAGAACAAATAAGAGGCATATGCTATGCCTCTTCCATGTCTACACTGACAATCCGGATATTCACATCCGCTACGGAAAGTCCTGTCATATTTTCGATTGCAGTCTTTACTTTGTCCTGTACTTTCTTACATACTTCCATAATGCTGTAGCCATACTTCAGATTCAGTGCCAATGCCACCGTCACAACACCGTCAAGCACGTCCACTCTGACACCTTTTGATAATGTCCGCATCCCAAGCTTACTGATCAGTTCTCTCGTTGCATTGCCTGCCATAGAGGAGACTCCTTCTACATCCATTGCCGCCAGTCCTGCAATGATCGCAACAACTTCATCTGCAATCTTTACTTCTCCAATATTCTCATCTGCCTGTATCGTATAAATATTACGTTCTTCTGTCTTTCCCATATTCCAGAAACCTCCTGTCTAGTCCAGAGCGTGTCCGAAAAGGTCTCTTTTTCTTCTCATCTACGCTTTCACATTTCTTTTGTTATTATAACAAATTTTATATCGTTTGCAAAGAGAAAATACTATGAGCGTCCGAATTCAGAAAGAATCAAACCTCATTTCTTTCTTCTACCATCCGGATACTCCAGCTATTTACAAACAGCAGCAGCGGACGGTCTTTTAAGTCTTTGATCTTCTTCATATCAGAAGTTCCTTTGATCTTGTCCATATCAATCTCTTCATTTTCAATCCAGCGGATATATTCATACGGAAGCGTATCAAGTCGGATCTCCACATTATATTCATTCTCCAGCCTGTATTTTAAAACATCAAACTGAAGGACACCGACTACACCGACAATAATCTCTTCCATTCCGGTGTTATATTCCTGGAAAATCTGAATCGCACCTTCCTGCGCAATCTGATTAATTCCTTTTACAAACTGTTTTCGTTTCATTGTATCCACCTGGCGTACTCTTGCGAAATGTTCCGGCGCAAATGTCGGAATTCCTTCATAGGCAAATTTCTTTGGAGACAATGTTACCGTATCGCCAATGGAGAAAATACCCGGATCAAAAATTCCAATGATGTCTCCGCCATAGGCTTTATCAATCATCTTTCGTTCACTTGCCATCATCTGCTGCGGCTGTGAAAGACGCACTTTTTTATTTCCCTGGATATGCCATACATCCATACCGGCGTCAAACTCTCCGGAGCAAATACGCATAAATGCAATTCTGTCACGATGCGCTTTATTCATATTTGCCTGAATTTTAAAAACAAAAGCGGAAAAATCAGGCTCTGTCATCGGATCAATTGCTCCCTGGTCAGACATACGCGGAAGCGGGGATGATGTCATGCGCAGGAAATGCTGTAAAAATGTTTCCACACCGAAGTTTGTTAACGCAGAACCAAAGAACACCGGAGACAGCTGCCCTTTATCTACAAGTTCCTGATCAAACTCCGCACTTGCACCGTCTAACAGTTCAATCTCTTCCTCCAGTGTCTCCCTCTGTCCCGGTACAAGAAGCTCCTCCAGAGACGGATCATCCAGTGATACTTTCTTTACCTCACCCATAGAGGTTCCTTTCCTTGTATCAAAGAACAGTTCAATTTCCTTATGCTCACGGTCAAAAACACCTTTAAATTCTTTTCCGGAACCGATCGGCCAATTGACCGGGCAGGTAGCGATCCCAAGCTCTTTTTCAATATCATCCAAAAGCTCAAATGTATCGCGGGCCTCCCGGTCCATTTATTAATAAAAGTAAAAATCGGAATGTGGCGCATCACGCAGACTTTGAATAGTTTTCTCGTCTGAGCCTCCACACCTTTACTGGCATCAATCACCATTACCGCAGAATCAGCCGCCATCAGTGTACGATACGTATCCTCTGAGAAATCCTGATGCCCAGGCGTATCCAAAATGTTAATACAATATCCGCCGTACTCGAACTGAAGAACAGATGACGTAACGGAAATACCTCTTTCTTTCTCAATTTCCATCCAGTCAGAAACTGCATGCTTTGCTGTTGCTTTTCCCTTTACACTTCCCGCCTGATTGATCGCTCCTCCATATAACAGAAATTTTTCTGTCAAGGTAGTCTTTCCTGCATCCGGATGGGAAATGATTGCAAACGTTCTTCTCTTTTTTATTTCATTTGTAATATTTGACATGATATACTCCTAAAAACCCATTCTCTTTATCAGTTTCTGCCGTTCCTATGTAATTTTATTCATATTCCGGCACATTTTATTAGTGTAACATATATAAACCACTGTCTGCAATGGATTTTCCCAAGAATACATCTGAAATCTTCTTTTTTTCAAATATTTTCTATTCCGCCGTCCCCTCTTCTAATGTTTCTTCCGCCTTCTCCTCTCCTTCTGCGTTTTTTGTTTCCCGCACAGGATTAATAACAATATGCTCCGGTGCAATTTCTGCTTTGCGGCTTACAATATCGAGAATCTGCGCCCGGTTTGCCTCCGTCAGCTCTGTCTGGGCAACTACCACATCTGCTGAATTCTCAGTCAGACTGACGACCGCATCTTGAAATCCTTTTGATGCCAGTAATGTTTCTGCTGCCACTTCTTTCTCTGCGATTCCAGTCATTTTTACAAGCTGCCCGATCGCTTCTTGTTTTTCCGCTTCACTGATATTGGCATTATCAATAATTGCAGACAGCGTCTCTTTATTCTGAGCGCGCACCTGTTCTCTTGCAATCTTTGCTTCCGCCACGATACCGCTTGTCAAAACAGCTTCTCCCGGTGTTCCCTCCGGCTCCCCATCCTGACTTACAATCTCAGCCGTTTCCAAAGCTGCATCTTCATCCGAGAGATCCAGTAATTCCTTGTTTGCAAGATCACTGCTCACTTCCGTATCTGTTTTTTCCGGGAACAATTTCCCAGAATAATTCAAATATCCCGCAGCAGCAATCATCAATGCCAGACCAGTAACAATAATTTGGTTCTTCCTTGCTAATTTTTTCAATTTGAAATCCTCCTAGCTTGATTTTCTCATTTTCATTATTTTTATCTTATGTGCCTCAACTCCAAATAATGCCTGTACTGCTTCCCTTATATTCTGCACTGTAACCGCATTTTTTCCTCCTTCCGCAATCACAAGAATCCCTGAAGGTCTTGCAAATACTTCCTGCACAATATAAGGCATCTCACCACCTGTCTGCGGACGCTCATAAACAGTATTGTTCTCGTCTTTCTCCACAATTTTTTCTGAAGATTCCTGAAAGGTCAGCATGACTCTGACCTGCCCCACCCCTTCCATCTCCGTTAGTACTTGTTCTAATTTATTTTCAAGCTGCTTTGCATATGCATCTTCTTTTATTTCTGACAAGCATTGTTCCGAATCTATTTCCTCCTTTTTTTCTTCCACCGGAAGAGAGATCACAAGCAGCAGCAGTCCAACTAAAAATATCATAAGCAGCTGCCTCGGCCGTTCTTTCATCTGTTTGATAAATGTCATCTTCTCTCTTCCTCCTTCGCTTCTTCCAAAGAACTCTGCCCAAAACCACTTTCATATCTTTCCATCAGCTGCTCCATTTTCCGCATTTGAAGCGCTTCCTCCCGGCGATACATTTGCCAGACTTCTCCTTTCATTCCAAACAGATCAAGAATCGGTGTGATAAGCATCAGTACCATAATAAGCCCGGAGAAAAAACGAATATAATTTCGATAAGACTCACCCGGAAGGATATGCTGTACTGCTGTCATCAGTATCAGACAATATGCCAGATTTTCCACCCATTGATACAAATATTTCATTTTATATGCCTCCCGCTCCTGTAGTTGCCGCAACAATCGCAATTGTAATCAAAAATAAAATGCCTGACATCAGAAGCAGTTTCAGCAGCATCTGAAAACCATCTCCGATTCCGCTCAGACAGTCTGTAATTCTGCGGTCAGAAATTGGTTGGATGACCGCAGCCGCCCCCTTGTACAGTATTACAAGCACCGCTGTCTGTATCACAGGTACAAGGCAGATCATAACACAAATAATTGCCGCTCCTACGCCAATTCCATTTTTAATAAGCGCTGCTGCTCCTGCCGCAATCTGCCCGATTCCTCCCACGATATCTCCAACTCCCGGAAGCATTTCAATCCCTTTGAAAATAGTTCTGCGCCCCACTGCATCCAGTGCCGGTCCCAGAAGCCCCTGAACAAGATTCAGACCAATCACCCCTGAGAACATAAGCTTCATCGTCCATTTAATTCCAAGCTCCAAAAGCTCTCCAAACTTTGACAGATAATCTTCTTCGCTTAGATTATTTAGTACTCCTACTAACACCTGTACATGGATAACCGGAAGCAGAAGTTGGACAGCTACAAGTTCAATCAAATAGATCAATACAAGAAGCATGTAATAAAACATAGCTGACGTTGTAAGTCCGCATGTCAGTCCCACCGCAAAAACATACACTGGAGCCAGTACTTTTAAAAACTCTGTCAGCAAATGCAGATGCTCCTTTGCCGATTCAAGAACTGCAGCAAATGAGCCGACACTCAGCGTAATAACCATCAAGTATATAAGATAGAACCCAATATCAGAAATATGCCGGTTCCTCACAAGTCCGGAAAAATTTGTCAGGATTGCTGCCAGAATCGCCAACAGCAGAAGTTGTTTGAGCGTATTTCTTCCTGTGCGGATTTCATAAAACAATCTGTCCTTGAACCAAATTCCGAGCAGTTTTCCCGCCTGTGTAAGATCACCTTCTAAAATCGTCCCTAAAAGCTGCCGGAAAGTCATCTGCTGTTCCGGAAATATTTTTCTCAGCAGTTCTTCTAATTCCGTAAATTCAAACTGCTGCAGCACTTTCTCCAGAACAGCATCTACAGGCACGGGCGTCTCCTCCTCCGATCCTGCAATCTCTTCTGTCTGTGCTGCGCGAACAGTCATTACATTTTGCGGCAACAGTACCGCGACTGTCAGACTGATTACCAGCCATATCCATTTTCTTGTCCGCATATTTCCTCCGTCATGCCAGAAATGTCCGGATTGTTTTCAAAAGTGCCAGAAGTATCGGCATACTGAGCGCCAGAATCGTTATTTTGCAAAAATCTCTATCTGAGCTGCCACGGTCTGATACCCTGCATCTCTGCAAATTCCTGCTGAAAATTCTGCGACATAGGTAATGCCAAGCATCTTTATTAGAACTTCCACATAAATGCCATTTTCTCCCAGAATCTCCTTCATCAGCCCGGTAATCTCCAGAATCAGACTTAAATTGTCTGCAATTCCCGCAAAAATACAAAGCCCTACAGCAAGTGTAATATAAATTCCGTATTCTTCCCGCCCGGTTTTCATCTGCAGCGCAAGCAGGACACCAGCCACACTTAAAATTCCTATCTGTATGATATTCATACATTTCCCCTTTTACAGCGAAAACAGCTTTCGGATTGTCTCAAACAGTTCCTGTACATAAGGAAGAATCCAGAACAATACAAGCAACAGTCCGGCAAAACTTGTAAGAAATGCCTGTTCCTCTCTTCCACTGTGCCTAAGTACCTGCGTCAACACAGATACAAGAATTCCGACTGCTGCAATTTTGAAAATCAGGTTAATATTCATCGATGTCTCCTTTCTATCTTCCTACAGAAACATCACAACACAGAAAATACCCGCGCTGATTCCAAGCAGTCTGCTGACTCTCTGCTTCTGTGAGAGCGTACGTTCTAATTCCCCAATATCATAATCCAGCCGCCTAATTGCCTGACAGAGCAATCCTTCCTGCATTTTTGTATCAAGAAATCCCAACTGATTTCCCAATTCCATGATCTGATCAAGATCTGAAGCTTTCAAGGCAGTATGTTCCAGATATTTTCTGACACCATCCTCCCAAATTCGGCAAAATGATTTCCCCTCGTATTGTTCCAGTTCTTCTGAAAGCCAAAGCATCCATGGACCACAATCTTTTCCACTGCGTTTTCCGACACGGGCAAATACTTCTGCAAGAGGAACCTGACAGTATCTTACCTCTCCTTCAATAAAACAAAGCGTTTTCCGCCACTGACGGAGCATAGCAACTCTCTGATAGTATCGATCTCCCAGCCAGAATCCAGTCCAGGCAGATGCTCCAAGCACCATCAGACTCCCCAGCATTTTTATGTACATAACAATTCTCCATCTATGACTGTTGCGCCATTTTCATCAAGAATTTCTCTGATACGTCCCGCATGCTCCTGGTGTTCCAGAATGACATATCGGTCAAATCGCTTTTGCTTAATCAGCTCCGACAGAAATGGACGTTTTCTTACTTCCTCCAATGACTCTCCATGTACGCTGGCAATCAGGCGACAGCCACAGTGCATCGCATACTCCAAAGCGCTGACTTCATTTTGGGAACCAATCTCATCTACTGCCAGTACCTCCGGTCCCATTGAACGAATCAGCATCAACATCCCTTCTTCTTTCGGGCAGCAGTCAAGAATATCTGTCCGGATTCCCAATTCATTTTGAGCGATTCCCATATAACAGCCTCCGATTTCTGAGCGCTCATCCACAACCCCTACCGCCGATCCTTTTACTTTCTCTGAACCATTCGATACAATTCTGATCAGATCTCTTAAAATAGTTGTCTTTCCACATCTTGGGGGCGCAATGATTAACGTATGACTGATCCGTTTCTCTTTCACAAGGTACGGAATCAACGGCTCTGCACACCCTTTTACTTCGTGGGCAATCCGGATATTCATGGAAGAAATATAAGTCATCGTCTTAATCCTTCCCTGCTCCATTACAATCTTTCCCGTCAGACCAACCCGGTGTCCGCCCTCAATTGTCAGAAATCCCTGACGCATTTCCTGCTCAAAAGCATAAAAAGAATAGCGGCTCACATACTCCAGCGCTTCTGCAAGTTCCTGTCCCGTTACGATATGCGGATCTCTCCTGTCAGGAAGCATCTGTTCCCCACTCCCCGCAACACAGATCAGCGGATTGCCTGTCCTTAATCTTATTTCCTCTAATTCTTCAAAAGGAATCTTCGATTCCCGAATCAGACGCCCAATTACAGCCGGAAGAATTTTCAAAATCTGTTTTTCTTTTTGCCTGTTTTCTATTTTCATATTTGTCACCTCTTTACACCATGTATATGAGACATGCTGTATAGATTAGAACAAAAAAAGGACAGAAATTTCTTCTGTCCTTCCTTTACAATATAATATTATTCTGCAACATCTTTCATACTGAAGCTGATTCTTCCAAGCTTGTCTTTGCCAAGACATACCACTTTCACATGATCTCCCAGTGTCAGAACATCTTCTACATGATTGATTCTCTCTTTTGAAATCTTAGAAATGTGTACCATTCCTTCTTTACCCGGTGCAAATTCCACAAATGCACCGAATTCTTTGATGCTGACAACGGTTCCTTCGAACACCTGACCTGCTTCAAAATCTGTCACAATAATAGCGATCATGCGCATCGCTCTATCCATTGCTTCTGCATCTACACCACAGACAGAAACGAAGCCATCATCTGTGATGTCAATCTTAACACCAGTCTGCTCGATGATTGCATTGATCGTCTTTCCTCTCTGTCCTACGACATCGCCAATCTTTGCCGGATCAATCTTCATCTGACGGATCTTTGGTGCAAACTCTCCGACTTCCGGGCGTGCCTCAGCGATTACCGGATTCATTACTTCATCAAGAATATGGAATCTCGCTGTTCTTGTACGTGCAATTGCTTCTTCAATGATCTGTCTTGTCAGACCGTGGATCTTAATATCCATCTGAATTGCTGTAATACCGTCTTTTGTACCTGCTACTTTAAAGTCCATATCTCCAAAGAAGTCTTCCAGTCCCTGGATATCTGTCAAAATGATATAGTCATCGTCAGAATCTCCTGTCACAAGACCACAGGAAATACCTGCAACCGGCTTCTTAATCGGAACACCCGCTGCCATCAGTGAAAGGCTGGATGCACACACACTGGCCTGAGAAGTAGAACCATTCGATTCAAACGTCTCAGAAACAGTACGGATTGCATATGGGAACTCCTCTTCTGTCGGAAGTACCGGTACAAGCGCACGCTCTGCAAGCGCTCCATGACCAATCTCACGGCGTCCCGGTCCTCTGGATGGTTTTGTCTCCCCAACAGAATATGACGGGAAGTTGTAATGATGCATATATCTCTTAGATGTCTCTGTTTCATCCAGACCATCCAGTCTCTGCGCTTCAGAAAGCGGAGCCAATGTACAAATATTGCAGATCTGAGTCTGTCCTCTTGTAAACATAGCCGAACCGTGTACGCGCGGAATGATATCAACTTCTGCTGCCAGTGGACGGATCTGTTCAATTGCTCTTCCATCCGGACGTTTGTGATCTTTCAAAATCATCTTGCGCACAGTCTTCTTCTGATACTGATAAAGTGCTTCTCCAATCAGAGGCAGCCATTCTTCATTTTCTGCAAATGCTTCTTCAAGTTTCTCTGTGATGACACGGATATTTTCTTCACGGATCTGTTTCTCATCTGTAAATACTGCTGCTTCCATTTCCTCCGGAGATACGATCTCACGGATTGCTGCAAACAGCTCTTCCGGAATTGCACAGCTTTCATAAGCATGTTTTTCTTTTCCTACTTCTGCAACGATAGTCTCAATAAAAGCAATGATTTCCTGATTTACTTCATGTGCTTTAAAAATTGCTTCAATCATCTTTGCTTCCGGAATCTCATTGGCTCCGGCTTCAATCATGATTACTTTTTCTTTTGTAGATGCAACTGTCAGTTGAAGATCTGATACGTCTTTTTGTGCCAATGTCGGGTTAATAATCAGTTCTCCGTCAATCATACCGACCTGTGTTGCCGCACACGGACCATCAAACGGAATATCTGATATACAAGTTGCGATTGAAGAACCAAGCATTGCAACAACTTCCGGATTGCACTGCGGATCTACAGACATTACCATATTGTTTAATGTAACATCATTGCGGTAATCCTTCGGGAACAGCGGGCGCATCGGACGGTCAATCACGCGGGAAGTCAGAATCGCATGCTCGCTTGCTTTTCCTTCTCTTTTATTGAATCCTCCCGGAATTTTACCAACTGCATATAATTTTTCTTCATATTCTACACTTAACGGGAAGAAATCAATTCCTTCTCTTGGTTTATCTGATGCTGTTGCTGTAGACAATACCACTGTATCGCCATAGTGCATAAAAGCTGCGCCATTTGCCTGAGCAGCTACACGTCCGATATCTACGCGCAGTGTTCTGCCAGCTAATTCCATTTCAAATTTTTTAAACATATATTCTCTCCTTAAATTCTCTTTCTTGTGGACAGTCATAACCGAAACTACTGAAAAATACATTTTCTAAATGTGCTTTTCAGTGGTCTCGGGTGTTCTGTCTGTTCACAATCTTATTTAGTATATCACACTTAATAAAAACATGCAATTTACAATATGAATTTCTTGGTAAAACCGAATCCTCTTTATGCCGGAATTCTATTAGAAAAAGCGCCGGCATCCGCCAGCGCTTTCCTTATCATCTCTATGATTACTTTCTTAATCCAAGACGTTCGATCAGAGAACGATATCTTTCGATATCTACTTCTTTTAAGTATGCAAGAAGACCTCTTCTCTGTCCAACCATCTTTAAAAGACCTCTTCTTGAATGATGATCCTTCGGGTTAGCTTTGAAGTGATCTGTCAGTTCGTTGATTCTTGCTGTAAGAATAGCAACCTGAACTTCCGGTGAACCTGTATCACCTTCACATCTTCCATATTCTTTGATAATAGCCTGTTTCTTTTCTTTTGCGATCATTGTCACAAGTCCTCCTTTTATCTAATTCACACCTGGCATTAAGCAGCGGTCGGAGTGATCCGTCTACTGAACACCGGCTTACTCATACCTGCACATCTTAACATGCCGCACATTTATTTGTCAAGCCTTATTTTTCTTACTTTCACATCACTCACTGTCTTCCGTCTGTTTCCCTGCAGTACAAAAATAACGCTTTCCATATGCAATATCCTTCTGCATACAGCTTTTCAATGCTTCAATAGAATCGAATTTCTTCTCTGATCTGCGGAAATCATACAGATCAATTTCAATTCTGCTGCCATAGGCATCTCCGGAGAAATCAAATAAATGGATTTCTGCCAGCACAGCTCCATTTTGCTCTACAGTAGGCTTCCTTCCAATGTTGGCAATTCCACTGTACCAGATACCGTTCATATGAGCCTGTGCTGCATATACTCCATTCGGCGGAAGCAGTTTCTCTTCGCTGATTGGTACATTCATCGTCGGGATACCGAGTTTTCTTCCTAATTTCCTTCCGTGTTCCACTGTTCCGAGTATCCGGTAAGGATGTCCGAGCATCTTTGCCACAGCATTCATTCTCCCTGCTGACACTTCTTCTCTTAGATAGGTACTGCTGATTTCCCGGTCAATATACCAGAGTTTTTCCACTACTTCGACCTGATAGCCATATTTATCCTGACACTGTTCCAGAAGTCTGTAGTTTCCCTGTTTTTGATAGCCGAAAAAATAATCCGTTCCAACTACGATCCGTTTTGCATGGAATTTCCCCACAAGAATGTCTCGAATAAATACTTCTGCATCCATCGTACGAATCTCATCTGTAAACGGACACTCCACCAGACAATCAATTCGTCCTTCCAGCTGTTCCCTGCGTTCTTCCTTCGTCATCAGCACTTGATATTCTTTTTTCATTTTCTGATAAAATACCGACATATCAAAAACAAATGCCACACTCTTTAGTGCCTCTGCTTCAGCATATGCTCTTACTTTTCGAAGCAGAATCTGATGTCCCCGATGCAGTCCATCAAATTTTCCCAATGTGATTGCAGTGCCGCACGTTTCCTGATAGTCTTCCAAATCTACTATACACTGCATCTGTTTTTCCTCTTTTATCCATTCTCATTTCTGTCCCAGAACATTTTGAGCAGTTTTAGCTGCTGTCCTTTTTCGTCATGCTGATAAAGACCGATAAATGTTCCCTGTCGATCATAGATCCGATAGATTTCTCCTGAAGTGCTGATCTGTCCAGCCGTTTTTTCCGGCAGCGCATTTCCATTATACAGAAGTTTTTCATACCGTTCTGAAACAGTCAGTTTCCTATACTGAGAAAACATTTCATCAATCGGAATCAGTACTTGATCCAGTTCTCCTGAAAGCACCAATTCTCTGACTTCTTCCAGATGAATACTGTCTTTCAGCTGAAATCTCTCTACCTTTGTGCGAAGCAGTTTTTCCATACAGCCGCCAGTTCCAAGCTTTTCACCGATATCATGACAGAGCGTCCGGATATACGTTCCCTTTGAACAACTGACTTCCATATACACTCTCGGCAACTCAATCTTCTGGATTACAATCTTGTGGATTGTTACCTGCCTTGCTTTGCGCTCCACAGTAATTCCTTCCCGTGCCAGCTCATAAAGTTTTTTTCCGCCCACTTTCAGTGCAGAATACATTGGCGGAATCTGATCGTACACGCCAACGAAGGAGAAAATCGCTTCCTGCACCCTCTCTTCTGTCAATCCTGATGCATCTTTTTCTTCTAAAACTGTTCCGGTAATATCCTGCGTATCTGTCTTTTTTCCTAACAGCAGTACCGTTTCATATACTTTATCTTTTTCTGTCAAAAGATCACATAATTTTGTCGCTTTCCCAAGACAAACCGGAAGCACGCCTTCCGCATCCGGATCAAGCGTGCCTGTATGTCCGATTTTTTTCTGTTTAAGGATCCCCCGCAGTTTTGCAACGACATCATGGGATGTAAATCCTTTTTCTTTATAAATATTAATGACTCCGTGATACATTATGCTTCCTCCGCTGTGCCAGATTCCGGTAGCGTTTCTTCATCCGAATCCGCAAGCTGTATCTGTGCTTCCTCTGTCACAAGACGGATGATCTCTTCCGGCGACTCTTTCATATTAAACCCAGACGCCTTCTTATGTCCGCCTCCGCCAAACTTTCCTGCAAGCAGGCTTACATCAATCTTATCAGAAGATCTAAGACTTGCTTTGTATTCGCCCGGCGCTACTTCATACAAAAAGACTGCCAGTTCTACGCCCTTTGTATTACGCAGCTGACTGACAACACCATCCACATCTTTCGGTGTCACATGGAATTTCTCCATTTCTTCGATAGATAATGATACGGCAATACAGCGTTCCTCCATATATAATCTGCTGTCAAACAACATTTTCCCAAGTATCCGGTTCTGTTCATATGTTTTCTGAAAAAAGGTTTCTTCAATAATCCGCGGCGCGTCAATTCCTGTTCTCATTAGCGCCGCCGCTGCCTCCATTGTCTCAGGAGCTGTACAGGAATACTGGAACACGCCCGTATCATGTACAATGCCCATATACAACGCTTCTGCTGCTTCCTTAGAGATTCCTACACCTTCCGTCAGCCGATACACAAGTTCACTTGTCGAACTGGCATCCGGAACAATATAGTTCTTCTCAGCAAATGCCTGATTGCTGATGTGATGATCCACACATAACGTATGTCGTGCCTCATCAAATAATTTTGCCGAGAATCCGAGCCGATCTTTGTCTCCACAGTCAAGCGCGATAAAAAGATCGTATACCGGAGCTTCCTTTACATCGTGATGAACTTCGTTTGCACCACTCAGAAACTGGAAGACCGGTCTGAATTCTTCCAGATAAACGTCCGTCTGAATCTGTGGATATTCATCTTTCAGATAGCGGCAAAGCCCCAGACAGGAACCGATACAGTCCCCGTCCGGACGGATATGACCGCTGATTGCAACTGTTTTTACATTGCACAGCATTTCTTTTAACATGTTACTCATCTCCGTTTTCTGAACCACTCTCTGATACTTCGTCCCGTTTCAGATGCTTTGTTACATCATCAATTTTCTTCGACATAGTTACGCCATATTCTATAGACTGATCCAATACAAACTTAATCTCCGGTGTGTTTCGCATATTCAACGTATGCGCCAGCTCACGGCGGATAAACCCTTCCGCACTCTGAAGTCCCTTCAGCGTATCTTCCTGGGCTTTTTCATCTCCCAATACACTGATATAGGCTTTACACGTTTTCAGATCCGGTGCTACTTCTACTGCTACAACCGATGTCATTGGGGCTACTCTCGGATCTTTGATCCCATCTCTTAAAATACTGCAAAGCTCGCGATGTACTTCCGCATTTACCCTTGTATTCTTAACGCTGTTTTTTCTCATTCAGATTTCCCCTTTTCACTATCGCGGAATTTCAACCATTTTGTAAGATTCTACCTGGTCTCCTTCTTTGATATCATTATATTTTTCAAATACAAATCCACATTCAAAACCTGCTTTTACTTCTTTTACATCATCTTTGAAACGTTTCAAAGATGCAAGCTTACCGTCGAAAATTACAATACCGTCACGGATCACTCTCGCACTGCAGTCACGCTCAAAAATACCGTCAAGCACATAAGAGCCTGCAATCGTTCCAACACCGGATGCTTTGAATGTCTGGCGTACTTCCGCATGTCCAAGCACCTTCTCTTCAAATATCGGATCAAGCATACCTTTCATAGCAGCTTCCACATCATCAATAATATTGTAAATGACACGGTACAGACGAAGATCTACACCTTCGCGCTCTGCAGTATCTTTTGCAGCCGCATCCGGACGTACGTTAAATCCGATTACAATCGCATTCGACGCAGATGCCAGAATTACGTCAGATTCATTGATCGCACCTACTCCGCCATGGATCACTTTAATTACGACTTCTTCATTTGATAATTTAATCAGACTCTGTTTAATTGCCTCTACAGATCCCTGTACGTCTGCCTTGATAACAACACCAAGCTCTTTGACATTTCCTGCCTGAATCTGATTAAACAGATCATCCAGAGACATTTTGGCTTTCGTCTCATCAAGCAGTTTTGCTTTATTCTGTGCAATAAATGTTTCAGCAAAGCTTCTTGCTTCTTTTTCATTTTTACATCCTACAAATACCTCTCCGGCATTTGGCACATCATCAAGTCCAAGGATTTCAACCGGAACAGAAGGTCCTGCCTCTTTCACCCGGCGTCCCTTATCGTCCATCATTGCTCTTACTTTACCATGTGCAGATCCTGCTGCGATACAATCGCCGATACGCAGCGTACCCTTTTGTACAAGCACTGTGGCAACCGGTCCTTTTCCTTTGTCAAGCTCGCCTTCAATCACAAGACCTCTTGCACGGCGGTTTGGATTTGCTTTTAATTCCAGCATTTCTGCTGTCAGAAGGAGCATTTCCATTAATTCCGGAATTCCTTCGCCAGTATGTGCAGAAACCGGTACAAAGATTGTACTTCCGCCCCAATCTTCCGGAATCAATTCATATTCTGTCAGTTCCTGTTTTACACGATCGATATTTGCGCTTGGCTTATCAATCTTATTAATCGCAACTACAATCTCAATTCCTGCTGCTTTTGCATGGTTGATCGCCTCTACTGTCTGCGGCATGACACCATCATCTGCTGCTACAACAAGAATTGCAATATCTGTAGAAGATGCACCACGCATACGCATTGCTGTAAATGCTTCGTGTCCAGGTGTATCCAGGAATGTAATTTTCTCATCGTTTACTGTTACAACAGATGCACCGATATGCTGAGTAATACCGCCAGCCTCACGGTCTGTCACATTTGTATCACGAAGGGCATCCAGAAGAGATGTCTTACCATGGTCAACGTGTCCCATAACGCAGACAACCGGCGGACGTTTTTTCATTTTCTTTTCGTCCTCTTCTTCTTCCTTCAGAAGTTCCTCGATCACGTCTACGACTTCTTCCTTCTCTACAAGACATTCAAATTCCATTGCAATCTCTTCGGCAGTATCAAAATCTACTTCCTGATTTACTGTCACAATCTTGCCCTGCATAAACAGCTTCTTCACGATTGCCGACGGCTGCAGTTTCATTTTTTCTGCCAGTTCCTGAATCGTAATTGTTTCCGGAATGGTAATTACTTTTACCTGTTCTTCCTGTTTCTCTTCTTTTGGCTGCGGTTTCTGTGGAGCACTCTGCTTCTTGCCCGGTTTGCTTAGTTTGGACATCCGTTCTTCCTGCTCCTCATTATTATTGCGGTAATCTTTCTCTTTTTTGGATTTATAATTATCTTTTGCTTTCTGACGCTGTGGTTTCTGTTCTGCCACTGCCGGTGCCGGAATTGCCGGCATGCTGTCACGGCGGTTACTGTCACGGCGTCCTCCGTCTCTTCTGCCGTCTCCGCCACGTCCGCCGTCACGTCCTTCATTTCCTCGGAAATTATCTCTGCGGTCATTATCTCTTCTGTTATCTCCGCGGAATCCATCGCGTTTCTCGCCACGGTTTTCATTTCCCCGGAAATTGTCTCTTCTCTCGCCGCGGTTCTCTCCCTGGCGATTGTCACGGCGGCTGTCGTCACGTCTTCCCTGACCGGTCGGACGTCCCGCACGGTTATCTCCCTGACGGTTGTCGCGGCGGCTGTCGTCACGTCCCTGTGCATTATCCGGACGGCCTTTCTTCTGGAATTTCTGTTCTCCATCATTTCTTCTTCCGGTATTGCCATTGTTATTGTTCTGATTCTGGCGCTGGCGTCCTCCCTGACGACCTCCGCCGCTCTGTGTATTTTGCGGACGGAACACCTGAACAATATTCTTTTTCTTTGGAGCATCTGATTTATCTTCTTTTGCTCCTCCGATAGATTTCTTCACTAGATCGATTTCTTCTTCTGAAAGTGTACTCATATGGCTCTTTACATCCACCTGTTTTTCTTTCAGAACATCCATTACTTCTTTATTTGTTTTATCAAGCTCTTTCGCTAATTCATGTACACGTAGTTTTGTCATACGTCTGCCTCCTCTATGCAATTGTTTCATTCATCCTGTTCAGCTTCTCTATTATGCCTTTCGCAAAGCTCTCATCGACAACGGCCAGCGATGCGCGGAATTCTTTGCCCATTGCATGCCCCAATGTATCTTTATCTGCATAAAAACAAATCGGTACTTCATAAAATTCGCACATATTCCGAAACTTTTTTTTCGTATTCTCTGAAGCATCTCCTGCTACAAATACCAGATGAGCTCTTCCCTCTTTTACTGCCTTTTCTGTAGAAAATTCGCCGCTTGCAAGTTTACCGGCTTTTGCAGCAAGGCTCAAAAATGATAACACTCTATCTTGACTCAAGCACACTCATCTCCTTACACAATTCGTCATATACTTCCTTTGGAATCGCCTGTTTAAATGACCGTTCCAATCCCCTGTTTTTGATTGCTTTTTCAAGACATTCCGACGACGGGCAGATATAGGCTCCCCGTCCGTTCTTTCTTCCGGTTGCATCCAGCAAGAAGTCCTGTTCCTCTGTCCTTACGATACGGATCATTTCTTTCTTTGCTTTCATCTCCTGGCAGCCGACACATTTTCGCATAGGTATCTTCTTACTGCTCGTCAAATTCATCACCTGTCATTTCTTCCTGATATTCTTCCATTCCCATATCCATGTAGTTTTCTGGAAGTTCTCCGGATTCGATTGCCTGGCTCTCGCTCTTAATATCGATCTTATATCCTGTCAGTCTTGCTGCAAGGCGGGCATTCTGTCCCTCTTTACCAATTGCAAGTGACAGCTGATAATCCGGAACGATCACGCTTGCTGTTTTTTCATCCGGATCTGCCATAACAGAAATTACTTTTGCCGGGCTTAATGCGTTTTCAATTAAGATTGCCGGGTTATCGCTCCAATTAATGATATCAATTTTTTCACCGCGAAGTTCTGATACAACTGCACCGACTCTGGAACCGTTCATTCCAACGCATGCCCCTACCGGATCTACATTCGGGTCATTAGACCATACGGCAATCTTTGTACGGGAACCTGCCTCACGGGCAATGCTCTTAATCTCCACAATGCCTTCTTTTACCTCAGCTACTTCTGCTTCAAAAAGACGTTTCACAAGTTCCGGATGTGTTCTTGACACAAGAATCTTCGGTCCTTTTGTTGTATTCTTCACTTCCACTACATATAGCTTAATGCGTTCTGTTGGCTTGAACACTTCCCCTTTTACCTGCTCATTCTCTGTCAGCATTGCATCTGCTTTTCCGAGATCAATACTGATATTCTTGCCTACATAGCGCTGAACGATACCTGTTACAATATCCTTTTCCTTCTCAAAATACTGATCATAGACAACTTTTCTTTCTTCTTCCCGAATCTTCTGAAGGATCAGATTCTTCGCATTCTGCGTTGCAATACGTCCGAATGATTTTGATTCAATCGGAATCTGTACAATGTCTCCAAGTTCAAACTTAGAATCGATCATTTTTGCATTGGCAAGACTGATTTCAAGCAGATCGTCTTCCACTTCCTCCACAACTGTTTTCTCAGCAAATAAAGAATATTCACATGTCTCCCGATTCATGATGACTTTAATATTATCTGTGCGTCCGAAATGGTTTTTGCATGCATTGATAAGTGAATTTTCAATGGCATCCAGTAATGTCTCTTTGCTGATATCTTTTTCCTGTTCAAGAATAGTAAGCGCTTCTAATAACTCTGTATTCATTAATGATTCCTCCTTGTTTCCCTGTTCTTTATAACTTATATCCTAAAAATCAAATGCTAAATGGATCAGCGCAATATCACTTTTTAAAAAGGTCTGTTCTGTCTCATCTTCATATTCGATCGTTACACTTTCTTTATCGTATCCTTTCAAAACTCCAACGAATTCTTTCTGGCGGTTAATTGCCCGGTAAGTCCTAATCTCTACTTCCTCTCCAAGACTTCTCTGGAAATCCTTCTCCTTCTTTAACGGTCTTCCAAGCCCCGGTGAACTTACTTCCAAAATATAGCTGTCTTCAATAAAATCATTCTGATCCAGGAGTTCTGACAGCGCCCGGCTTACTACCTCACAGTCATCCACCGTGATACCTCCCGGTTTATCAATATACGCCCGCAGATACCAGTTGCTTCCTTCTTTCACATATTCCACATCCACCAACTCAAACTGGTTCTTCTCAATAATCGGCAGCAACAGTTCTTCTGTTTTCTGTTCGTAGATTTCTCTTTTCGCCAATTTCAAATCTCCTTTCCCATTTCACAAAAGAAGAGTGAACTCACGTCCACTCTTCTGCCAAATTCTTATGTAACTATTAATAGTCTAGCACACTCATGCACAAAAAGCAAGTATATTCCGGAAATTCCACTGCAAGAACCTGCTAAGACTGCTAAGCTTTCGCTTAATCCTGTCTTCGGTTCTTACACTTCTATTTCAAACGGAATCCGCTCAATAATCTCTTTCTGCACATCTACGCCTGGATATGCTTCGATCAGCTTTAGTCCCTTCGGTGTCAACCGAAAGACACAGCGCTCTGTCACATATAATACCTTCTGGCCATTTGCAATTGCCCGCTTCGCCGAGAAGCTGACACTTTTCACTCGCTCCATAAACTTCGGCACACTTCCCTCGCGCTGGATACTTACAACTCCTTTTTTCTGTGTAACTTCTAAGCCCTTTGTATTAAATGTCATACAGAACACTACCGTAGGTGTTTTTGCTGTAATATTGGCAAATCCGCCTATTCCGGCAAATGCTCCGTCACTTCGATGTGCATTCACATTTCCCTCTTTATCTACTTCCAATGCTCCCATGAAGCAGATATCCAGCCCGCCATTATTATATAGATCAAACTGATTTGCCATATCATAAACAGAGGCTGCTCCGATCATAGCTCCAAACGCCTCTCCCGAAACAGGAAATCCGCCAATCCCTCCGGATTCCACGGTAAGCGTTACCATATCCAGCATACCATTTTTCTTCGCATGTCTGGACACCATCTCCGGAATTCCAATACCGATATTGACAATATCATCTACTCTAAGCTCTTTTGCAGCTCTTCTGCCAATAATATTTCCTGCAGCGCTGTTTTTCAGCGGCTTTTCTGATGCCGTATCAATTTTCTCATTCCATGCATCCCATTCTTCATATGGAATCTCAAAACTTCCTGTCAATGCAGTATAAGCCTCATTGCGCTCTTCCGGTTCTGTTACCACAATCGCGTCCACTAAACACCCCGGAATAATTGCATTTCTCGGACGAGATGGCGTATCTACAAGCTGATCTACCTGTACGATCACTTTCCCGTGATTTGCTTTCACCGCCTGACAGATTGACAGCGCATCTCCTGACATAAACATATTGTCAAAAGAAATATTTCCCTTCCTGTCCGCTGTTGTACCTTTGATCAGCGCCACCGTAATCTTCGGAAGCTTATAATACAGAAACTCTTCTCCGTCCACTTCCACATATTTCACAAGAGAGGTATCGATTGAAAGCCTGTTGATCCCCGGCCCCTCTCTTCTCGGATCTACAAAAATATCAAGTCCTACTTTCGAAAGCGCTCCCGGCAGCCTCCTGCCTGGGCGCGGATCGCGTGTGAAATACATCCAAGCGGAAGATATATGCTTCAAATCTATCTTCCAGTACAAGTTTTTTTGTACTCAGCATCGCACCAAAATGTCCGCAGATCAATCGGTCTACCGCTCCCTCTCGAATGTATCCTTCCGCATTGCGCTCCTCATCCCAGACGCCAAATCCCGCGCTGGAAACGACTGTCAAATGTCTTGGCGACTGCATTCGCTGATAACGCCTGTAAAGAGCCTCATGGAGTTCCACCGGGCTTTCAATCCCCACAAAGGAGTTCACACAAATACAGTCACCATCCCGAATCAGACGTATTGCCTCGTCAGCACTCATAATTTCATACATACGTTTCTCCCCCTCTAATGTATTCTCAAAAACGGCACTGACTTTCCCAAATGAGAAACTTCTCTTTTACTTCCTTCTGATGACTTCTGCTAATGGGAATTTCTGCTCCGTTCTTCATCAGAAAATTGGTTTTAGAATACTGTGATATATAATTCAGATTCACAATAAAGCTATTATGACATCGCACAAAAGTCTCTCCACAGATCCATCGATCCACGTCATCTAATTTATCTGATACTTTTAATGGTTCAGCAGCGCCTCCCAAATAAATGTAGGTATCACGCTTGTCTCTTTCAATGTATACAATCTGCCACTTTGGGATTACATAACTGTTCTTGTTGCGATGTACGGTTACCGCATTGTCCAGCCCCTGCTTTCCGTATAATTTCCGAAACGTATACTGTAACGCATTTTCAAGAATTTCTCTCTGAAAAACTACATTCTCTTCTTTTGTCAGATACTCTGCCATTCCTTCTGCCAGTTGTTCAAGATACTGTTTATTTCTTTCGTTGAAAGTTATATTGTACATTTTATCTTCCCCCTCATTGAAAGTATATCCTATATATTATAGAATACTTTGTCAGTATTCGCAAACTAACTTCGCATTTTTCTATTGATTTTTTGTACAAATAGCACAGTATTATTTATTTTTCTGATAATACAACTTTATTCTTATTCTTTTTTCAACTTCGCATTTTCGTTCCGGTTCCGTCACGCTTCGCCATCTTTAAACGGTTCAGAAGAACTTCCCGCTCTTTAAATGGTATTTTTGTTTCCACACCATCTTCAAACAGATATACGTCTGCCAGTGTATCCTGTTTTTGAAGTCGGATTCCCCTGACTCCGACGGCGCCCTTTTTCTTCTCAGGCACTTCCGACACCGGAAACTTCAAAAACATATCTCCTTCTGTACGAAGCACGATGTTTTGCGTTTCACTCACTGCCTGTACGCTGATCAGTTCATCATCCTCCCCTAATTTTGTCGCCTGAATTGTTCGCTTTGCAACCAGGAATTCCTTTCCATCCACCTGCTTCATCATCCCTTTTTTCGTTACAAACAACAGTTTTCCTGAATGGAACTGTTCTTCCTCACATAAAAATACGATGCGCTCTTCGCTGCTCTGATAATTACTGATATTATCGATTGGCTGTCCTTTATCCCGGAATCTTCCATGTGGAATATCAGGCACCTTAATCTGATGCATTTTTCCGTCATGCGTAAACAGACATAGTTTTCCTGTATTCATACAATGAATCACATACCGGTTTTCAGAATCTGCCGCTTCTTTATTTCGCTCATATACGGATGTTTCCACTGTCTTTCCGTATCCAAAACGATCCATCAGGAACACTACTTCCTGCTCCTCAATTTTGTTTTCCTCAAAAACTGCTTCCTCTGCATTCTCTACAACGGTACGGCGCTTTCTTCCATATGTTTTTTTCAAATGCTCCAGATCTTCTATAATCACTTCTGCCATAGAATCATAATGATTTAAAATCTCTTCATAGCGCCCAATATTTCGCAGTGTTTCCTCATGCTCTTTCTGAAGCGCCTCAATTTCAAGACCGATGAGCTTATAAAGACGCATTTCTAAGATCGCTGTCGCCTGTCTCTCTGTAAATCTCAGCATAGCAGCCATTTTTTTTGACACGTTACTCCGGAACCTGATTGGTTCTGTAACACCGTTCACAAGACATTCTTTCGCATCTTTAATAGAACTGCTGCCCCGGAGGATTTCGATGATCAAATCAATCACATCGCACGCTTTTATTAAGCCTTCCTGGATTTCTTTTTTATCCAGTTCCTTTGCAAGCAGCGTTTTATATTTGCGCGTAGCAAGTTCAAATTGAAAATCTACATGATGTTCAATAATTGATTTCAGTCCCATTGTCTCCGGACGTCCATCGCATACAGCAAGCATATTAACACCAAAAGTATCTTCCAGTCTCGTTTTCTTATAGAGCATGTTTTTAAGATTCTCTACATCCGCATCTTTCCGAAGATCCAGTACAATACGGATTCCTTCTTTGGAAGACTGGTTAGAAATATCAATAATATCATTGGTCTTCTTCGCCTCTACAAGCGCACAGACATCATTCAAAAATTTTCCGATTCCGCTTCCGATCATCGTATATGGGATTTCTGAAATCACAAGCCGTTTTTTGCCGCCTTTTAATTCTTCCACATCCACTTTACCGCGGATCTTAATCTTCCCTGTTCCTGTCTCATAGATATTCAGCAGATCATCTTTATTTACGACAATGCCTCCTGTTGGAAAATCCGGTCCTTTGACATATTTCATCAGCTGTTTTGTTGTAATATCGCTGTTTTTCATATAAGCTTTGACTGCATCAATTACCTCGCCCATATTATGCGTCGGAATACTTGTCGCCATACCTACGGCAATTCCCTCTGCTCCGTTGACAAGAAGGTTCGGAACTCTCGCCGGAAGCACTTCCGGTTCTTTTTCTGTTTCGTCAAAGTTCGGAACAAAATCCACGATATTTTTATCCAGATCTGCCAGATATGCCTCCTGCGTAAATTTTGTAAGCCTTGCTTCCGTATAACGCATAGCCGCAGCGCCATCGCCCTCGATAGAACCAAAGTTACCATGTCCGTCCACAAGGATCTGTCCCTTTTTAAATTCCTGCGCCATCACAACAAGGGCTTCATAAATTGAACTGTCCCCATGAGGATGATATTTACCCATCGTATCGCCAACAATACGCGCACATTTTCGGTAAGGTTTATCATACCGGATTCCGAGTTCATGCATATCATAGAGCGTCCGTCTCTGCACCGGTTTCAAGCCATCCCTCACGTCCGGAAGGGCTCTTGATACAATGACACTCATAGCATAATCTATATAAGACTTCCGCATCACATCCGAATATTCCGTTCTTATAATTTGAGATTCCTGCATCTTTATTCGCTTCTCCTTCTATATTTATCACTCTATCCAGTTAAACATCTAATTCTGCTTCGCGGGCATTTTCATAAATAAACGCTTTCCGCGGCGGCACCTCGCTTCCCATCAGCATCTCTGTTACACTGGAAGCCATTCTTGCATCTTCAATTTCTACAAGTTTCAGCATACGAGTTTCCGGATTCAGCGTTGTCTCCCAGAGCTGCTCTGCATCCATCTCTCCAAGCCCTTTGTAGCGCTGCAGTGTAAATGGCCCTTCGTGTGTTCTGCGATACCGCTCCAATGCTTTGTCATCGTAGAGATACTCCTCTTCTCCCTTCTTTGGCATCGCCTTATAAAGGGGCGGCATAGCAATATATACATGTCCTCGTAGATCAATTCCGGCATAAACCGATAAAATAACGTAAGCAGCAACGTTGAAATATGCGCTCCGTCCACATCCGCATCGGCCATAATAATGATTTTATCGTAACGAAGTTTACTGATATCAAAATCATTTCCGTACCCTTCTGAAAATCCACATCCAAATGCATTAATCATCGTTTTGATTTCTGCATTGGCAAGAATCTTATCTATACTCGCCTTTTCCACGTTTAAAATCTTACCGCGGATTGGCAGGATTGCCTGATACATTCTATTTCTCGCTGTTTTTGCGGAACCGCCGGCAGAATCTCCCTCCACAATAAAAATCTCACAATTTTTCGCATCTCTGCTCTCACAATTGGCAAGCTTTCCATTACTGTCAAAAGAATATTTCTGCTTTGTTAATAGATTCGTCTTCGCCTTCTCTTCTGTCTTGCGGATCTTTGCCGCTTTTTCTGCACAAGCAAGCACTTTTTTTAATACTTCTAAATTCCGGTCAAAATAAAGTACGATTTCATCTCCTGTGATTTTTCCTGCTGCTCTGGCCGCATCCGGATTATCCAGTTTTGTTTTTGTCTGTCCCTCAAACCTCGGATCAGGATGTTTGATCGATACAATGGCTGTCATTCCATTACGCACATCTGTTCCTGTAAAATTGGCATCTTTTTCCTTCAGCACGCCAATTTCTCTTGCATATTGATTCATTACACTTGTGAAAGTCGTCTTAAATCCTGTCAGATGTGTTCCTCCCTCTGCATTATAAATATTATTGCAGAAGCCCAGCACGTTCTCATGGAACTCATTCACATACTGGAATGCCACTTCCACTTCAATCCCCTCAGTTTCTCCTTTAAAATATACCGGAGGATGTACCGTCTCTTTCTTTCTATTTAAGTCCTGAATGAAACCAATAATGCCTTCCGGTTCATGATATACAACATGCTCCGGTGTTTCCTGACGTTCATCATCGAATACAATTGTCAGCGTTGGATTCAGATAGGCTGTCTCATGGAGGCGGCTTTTCACTTCTTCTTCCCGGAATCTCGTCTTTTCAAAAATCTCCGGATCAGGAAGAAAATTAACCTTTGTACCTGTCTTTTTGCTCTTACCGATAACCGGAAGCAGCCCTTCCTGCAGCTCCACTACCGGAACTCCGCGCTCATATTCATCATGGTAAATATATCCCTCCCGGCTGATTTCCACATCCATATGGGCAGACAGGGCATTGACAACCGACGAACCAACACCGTGCAGCCCACCGCTTGTCTTATAAGCTGAATCATCGAATTTTCCTCCCGCATGCAGTGTGGTATATACAATACGAGCTGCGGATACACCTTTCTGATGCATTCCTACCGGAACACCACGGCCATTATCCTCCACTGTTGCGGAACCGTCTTTGTGAAGTGTTACATGAATCGTATCACAGTAACCTGCCAGATGCTCATCTACTGCATTATCCACAATTTCATAAATCAGATGATTCAGACCTTTCGTTGATACACTTCCTATATACATCCCCGGTCGTTTCCGAACGGCTTCCAAGCCTTCCAGAATCGAAATACTATCTGCGTCATATGTATTTTTTTTTGCCATGCTCTCTACCCTTTCCCAAAACTCATCTGCAATCTCTCCCGGTTATGCACCTGGCATAACCTCATATAACAAAATATTCTAACATATTCAGAAACTCTTTTCAAATTATTTCTTTCTGTAAATCTCTGCGCACATAAATACCGCTGACAGGTATCTCTGTCAGCGGCTGACTCGTTTTTCTTATTTCATTTTTTCTAAGGCGCCAGTACTTTATGAAGCATAGATGCCAGTACCTCCATTGCATTTCTCATTTCTTCTACGGTATTTGTCTGTGCTCCTGCTTCTATTAAGAGAGATTTCGGCATCATGTGGAGACTGTATCGATAAGACTTCAAATAAATCTTCCTTGTAAATCCAGGGTACATCTGCTCCCCCGCTAACTGCATCTGCAAAGAGAACGCCAGATTATCCTGTATATATGGATTCGGCAGATAAGTAATATCTCCCTTTTCTCTCGTCCGGCTCAAACCATTAAAAAACATAATCTGAGCAGTCTGTTTCCCATTAATATCTGTTACAAGATGTGTTGTTTCGCGCACTCCGTCTCTGTGAAGGTCAATCACAACTTCAATCGTAGGATATTGCGCTAATATGCTCCGTACCCCTTCTTCTGCAAATTCATAAGCGCTGCTTCGGTCTAGTTTCCCATTGATCAGATCATATATCCCATCATGGTGTATTGCCGAAATCCCTTTGGCATTGAGAAGTTCTGTCAAATATTGTCCGACTCCCACAATACTCGTACCCGGATCACCCGGAATAGAATCTACGAATGTTTCCTGGGAATGTGTGTGAAAAATCAACACTTTAGGACCTTCTCCCGTTCCGGTCAGTTTCATATTGCGTCCGAGCAGATCATCCGCATTCAATTGTTCCGGTCCAATCATTGTTGTGCGGTCCACTGTATAAAAATTCCCCAGAAGATAATCAAAATTTCTCAGCGCCTCTATCGAAGTGTCAAGGGATGAACCTCCGGTTTCCGGCACATCAGGCAAAATTGTATTTTCATGCTCCACAAGTTTCCCCTGCTCATCTACTTCATTTTCGTCTTTCGCCTGTTGTTCCAGAATCTTTTGATAAGTCTCTTCATCCTCTACCTCAGTCTCATAAACTGCTGCGCCTCCCACAAAACTCCCCAGAGGCATCATTTGTGCCGTACTCTGCTGCACAAATTCTTTCATACTCCACTTTTGTTTTCCCAAATAAGTGAGGCCGGGCAAGAACAGATCCTGAGCACCTGAACCAATGCTTTTCCTTACCTGCTTTTGCCATTCCTCCGGAATCGTAATTCCTATGGCATTGACCGCCCATCCGATCAGCAGCGTACTGACAATTACGATTCCGGCTTTACTTATACTGATACGTCTATGCACATCTCATCCACTCCACTTGCTTTTCCAGTGATATTTACCGGAAAATTAATCCGGTATCACAATAAGATATGCGTCCGACATTCAAAATATATCTGCTAGTATTCCTTTCCAGCCAGAATTTCTTTATAGTCTTCATAATTCTTTGCAAGAAGAGCCGGCGTATCCAGTCCGTATGGACAACGCTTCGCACACTGTCCACAGTGGATACAAGATTCAATCAATTTCATCTTCGCCTGCATCTCCTCTGTCAGCTGAGCAGCCGACGGAGCTCTTCGAATCATCAGCGACATTCTCGCACAGTTATTAATCTCAATCCCCATCGGACATGGCATACAATATCCGCATCCCCGGCAGAAATCTCCCTGAAGTTCTTTTTTGTCAGCTTCCATGATATGCTGTACCGTTTCCAATACCGGCTCCTCATCCTGATAGCTTAAAAATTCGTCCAGCTCCTGCTCTCGCTGAATTCCCCAGATTGGAAGTACATGATCATATTGCATCATAAATGCATAGGCTGCAGCCGAATGATTGATCAGCCCTCCTGCCAGACCTTTCATTGCAATAAATCCCATATTTGCCTCTCTGCATTTTTCCACAAGCGCAAACTCCTTCTCAGACGCAAGATAGCTGAACGGAAACTGTAATGTCTCGTAAAGTCCACTCTCGATTGCTTCTTCTGCTACTGCAAGACGATGGTTTGTAATACCGATGTGCCGGATTTTCCCCATGGCTTTTGCTTCCAGCATTGCTTCATAAAGTCCGCTTCCATCTCCCGGCTTCGGACAGAAATCCGGATTATGAAATTGATAAATATCAAGATAATCTGTTTTCAGATTTGAGAGTGTCTCTTCAAGCTGTTTCCAGAACCCTTCCACATCCACGGCCATTGTTTTGGAGGCAATATAAATCTTATCCCGCATCCCTTCAAATGCCTGCCCCAGTTTAACTTCGCTATCTGTATAACCCCTCGCAGTATCAAAAAAATCTATTCCGTGATCATATGCTTTGCGAAGCAGCTTCACAGCTTCTTCGTCTGTAATTCTCTGGATCGGCAATGCACCAAATCCATTTTTATTCACTGTAATTCCTGTACTTCCCAATGTAACTGTTCTCATTATACTTACCATTCCTTTTCTCTTTCGTTCTTTAAGCATATTGTACTTACTGCTTATCATACCATTTTTTTATGCATTTGTCTTCTTTATCTACTATATTTTAAATGCATTCAGCATGCTGAAGACAGTAACATGTTCAACGCTTCTGAAATAGTAAAACTAATGCGCCCCACGGTATCATCGATATCCTTTGGTGTCATATAAAGTCCATTCAGATGCGGTGAGATCAATTCCCGTATCAGCTCATATTTTTCTGCTGCATTATACCCCTGAAGCACAAGCCCCACACCTTTTAGCATTTCTGAAGTTTCCAGGGCCTTCAGCAGATTTTCCATTGTGTCATTCACAATCGTTACCGCATCTACCACTGTAGGCACCCCAATTGCAATTACCGGAATACCAAGTGTTTCTTCTGTCAACGCACATCTCGCATTTCCCACACCTGAGCCGGGATGTATCCCCGTATCTGCAATCTGAATCGTTCGATTCAGCCTTTTACTGCTGCGGGCTGCCAGCGCATCTACCGCAATCACGATATCCGGCTTTGTTTCTTCCACAATCCCTTTTAGAATCTCCACTGTCTCCATCCCTGTCATCCCCATGACTCCCGGAACAACCGCGCTCACAAGACAGACTTTTTCTTTTCCCATGGCATATCTTCCATATTCCTTTACAATATGTCTTGTAATCCGAAGCTGCTCTGCTACTCTTGGCCCAAGCGAATCCGGCGTCACCTGCCGATTTCCAAGACCTGCCACAAGAACGCTGAACTCTTTTTCTCTTGAAACATTTCCCTGCTTAATATATTTCCGAATCATTTTTTCAAGATATTCTGCAAGTTTTTTTGAAATTTCTCTGTGATAATCTTCATCCGGCACAGCCATATTAGGCGCTTCGACAGTAATGTATGTTCCGACCGGCTTTCCCATTGTCTTCGCCCCATTTTCCGTTGTAACTTTCACTGTAGTTACCTTCATCTCCAATTGTTCATTATATTCTTCTTTTACTTCCACACCTGCGATTTCCACATGATCTTCTTCAAACCGTTCCCGCTCTTCCAATGCCAGGTCCGTCCGAATGTTGTATCTTTCCAGCATAGAAACCTCCTCTTCCTGCAGATTCAAAGCAATCTGACATTTTATTTCTAGTTTTCCACTCTTTTTTCGAAAATATGTATTGACATTTATCATTTCTTGTCCTACAATGAATGAGTATGTTTCGGCAAGGCGTTCCGTGTCTGGCTTTGCTGTAACCACATTTGAGAATTCATATTTATTTGGAGGTGTACAAATTGGCTAACATTAAATCTGCAAAAAAAAGAATCTTAGTTACTGAGACAAGAACAGCAAGAAATAAAGCAATCAAATCCAGAGTGAAAACTTATGTAAAGAAAGTTGAAGCTGCTGTAGAAGCAAAAGATGTTGCTGCTGCAAAAGAAGCATTACCAGTTGCTATTGCTGAAATCAACAAAGCTGGAAGCAAAGGAATCTACCACAAGAATACATGTGCAAGAAAAGTTTCCCGCTTAACAAAAGCTGTTAACAGCCTTGCTTAATTATTTATAGAGAAAGATATGAGACAACCATACCGTCATGTGGTTGTCTTTTTTAATGAGGTTTATAATTATGGAACATGTTATACACGAAATTCCGCCACTATTCTCTCCTTCTTCTTCGATTCTGATTCTTGGAAGTTTTCCATCTGTCAAGTCAAGAGAATGTGGTTTCTTTTACGGTCATCCACAAAATCGATTCTGGAAAGTACTTTCCAGCCTGTTCCGGGAAGACCTGCCTGTTTCCATTCCCGAGAAACAACAGTTTTTGCTTCGTCACCACATTGCCGTCTGGGATGTCATTGCTTCCTGCGAAATCCACGGCTCCAGTGACAGCAGCATTAAAAATGCACTTCCCAACGATCTGTCCGTCATCCTCTCCCATGCCTGTATCCGCCAGATCTTCTGCAACGGTACGACTTCCTGGAAACTGTATCAGAAGTATATGAAACCGCAATATGCTGTGGATGCTGTAAAACTGCCCTCTACAAGCCCTGCTAATGCAGCTTTTTCCCTTGAACGTCTTACCGAAGAATGGAGTGTAATTCTTCCTTATCTAAAGAATCCTTCCTAATTCCAAAAATAACAATAGCTGTCCGTTTTTCCCGGACAGCTATATGTTACTCTATCTTACACTTTGGCTCTCTTAGTTTTTACAGCATTTCTCCGCTCAATCTCATATTTTTGTACTCTGCCACAGAGCGGTCAAATCCTTTGATATGGCTATAGAGCCATTTTACTACATTTTTCTCTACCTGCTGAACAAATGCTTCTGTTGGTCCTTCACTCTCTTCTAACATTTCGTGAAGTTCTTTCACTGTTTCCCGTAATTTTTCATGCTCTTTTTTATGTTCTTTGATGCCTGGGTATGCAATTTCTTCCTGAAGCTTTTCCTCTTCTCCAAAATGAAATTCCGTATATTCTGCAAGATATGCCAATGTCTGTATTGCCTTAACTTTTCCGTCCCCATTCTCACAGGCGCCGAGAAGCTGATTAATCTTTTCAATCAGTTCTTTGTGCTGTCCATCTATCATTTCATTCCCAGTAACCAGTGTATCATCAAATTCTGCGTACATATTGTTCTCCTTTCGCGTTTCCAACTTCTGTATCTTCCGAAATATTTTATTTAATTACTTCTTCTACCACAATCTCTAATTCACTTTCCGTATATGCCTTTAATAACGCAATACACGCTTCTACATCATCAAGATTTACAATGCTGTTCGGTGCATGGCAATACCGATTCGGAATAGAAATCCCTACTGCTTTTACTCCCGCATTAGAGCGGCTGATTCCGCCCGCATCAGTACCTCCTGCATAAAGTGAATCCAACTGATAAGCAATGCCATGCTCTTTTGCACAGGCAATTAATGCTTCTGTCATCTCAGGATTGCAAAGGACACTGGAATCATTTATTTTGATTGCAGCGCCTTTTCCAAGAGCGGAATTTCCATGATCGCTGCCTGGCACATCAAACGCCGGCGTTACATCAATGGCAATTCCCAGATCCGGATTCACCCGTTCCGCTGATGTAATGGCTCCTACAAGTCCGATTTCCTCCTGTACTGTAAAAACAAAATAAACATCATGGTAAGGTGTCTTCATCTGCTTCAATGCTTCTATCTGAATGTAACACGCAACACGATCATCAAAAATTTTAGACATGACATTGCGTCCTGCCAACGGAACATAATCTCCGCAGAAAACAGCACAGTCGCCAACCTGAACATATTTTTCTGCCTCTTCTTTATCTGCTGCCCCGATATCGATATACATTTTTTCAATCTCACCCGGCTGTACATTCTGAATCTTATCTGTACATCCTACTGTTCCATAAGTACCGTTCTTAAACACCACCCGGTTCATATAGGATGTATGAGGAGATACCCCACCAATCGTGCGTACTTTCAAGAAACCGTTGTCCAGAATCTTTACAACACAAAGTCCGATTTCATCCATATGAGCAGAGGACATGATTTTCTTCTTATTCTCTCCGTAACCTCTTTTTACAACGATCAGATTACCGATGGCATCTCTTACAATACTGTCCGCATAGTCTCTGACCTGCTCAATAATATAGTCAGATACTTGTTTTTCCTGTCCGCTGATGCCCCAGATTTTTGTAATTTCGCTTAGCATAAATACCCTCCTGTTATCACTTCATCATTAAATACAGTTTCTCTCAAAATCCTCTATTTGTCAATCCCAATTAAAGCACAATGAAAAAGCTGCCCTGCCGCGAACCGCTCTCCAAAAGCTAATTTATGGCTTTTGAAAGCTCGGTGCATCCTGCAGAGCAGCTTTCTTTTTTCATTAATTATTGATCAGCTTATCCTCGTCACTCCAGCTGTACAGCTTTCTCACTTCCGCTCCTACTACTTCTGACGGATGTTCTGCTGCTTTCTTTCTCATTGCCTTAAAATGTACCTGGCGGCCGGCCGGTGACATATCAAGCAAGAATTCTTTCGCAAATGTACCATCCTGAATATCGGAAAGGATCTGTTTCATTGCCTTCTTTGTATCCTCTGTAATAATCTTGGAACCGGTAACATAATCGCCATATTCTGCTGTATTGGAAATAGAATATCTCATTCCTGCAAATCCGGACTGATAGATAAGATCTACAATTAGTTTCATCTCATGGATACATTCAAAATATGCATTTCTCGGATCATATCCCGCTTCACAAAGAGTCTCAAATCCTGCCTGCATCAGCGCACAAACTCCGCCACAAAGAACTGCCTGCTCGCCGAACAAGTCTGTTTCTGTCTCTGTGCGGAATGTAGTTTCAAGCACGCCTGCTCTTGCCCCGCCGATTCCAAGCGCATATGCAAGTGCAAGATCTAATGCTTTGCCCGTAGCATCCTGCTCTACCGCAACAAGACATGGTACACCTTTCCCCGCCTGATATTCACTTCTTACCGTATGACCAGGGCCTTTTGGAGCGATCATTGTCACATCCACATCTGCCGGAGGGGTAATACATCCAAAATGAATGTTAAATCCATGAGCAAACATCAGCATATTTCCCGCTTCCAGATTCGGTTCAATATCTGCCTTATACAGATCTGCCTGTTTTTCATCATTAATCAGGATCATAATGATATCTGCCTTCTTTGCAGCTTCTGCCGCCGTATAAACATCAAAGCCCTGTTCTACTGCTTTCGCCCAGGAATTACTTCCCTCATAAAGTCCGATAATAACATTGCATCCGGATTCCTTTAAATTCAGAGCATGGGCATGGCCCTGACTTCCGTAACCGATAATGGCAATCGTCTTGCCCTCTAATAATGATAAATTACAATCCTGCTGATAATAAATTTTTGCCATAGATATTTCCTCCTAAACTAAAAAATTTATGAAAGGGCTGTACTTGGCAGCTCTAATCAAACCACTTCACATCATCAGAACCTCTCGAAAGCCCTGTAATTCCTGTTCGAGCTAATTCCAGAATCCCGTATTCATTCAGCATTTTAATCAAGCTTCGATCTTCGATTGTGTTCCGGTCAACTCAATAATCATTGACTCCGGTTCTACATCTACAATCTTTGCCCGGAAAATATCCGCAATCGTAATGACTTCTGCTCTGCGGGCTGCATCTACATTAATCTTAACCATGACTAATTCTCTGCACACAGAACTGTCATCTTTTAGTTCTTTAATATCCCTGACATCTTCCAGCTTCCGAAGCTGCTTTTCGATCTGCGATAAAATCTGCTCATCTCCGCTTGCTACAACAGTAATTCTCGTAAATCTCACATCCGTTGTTACTCCGGATGTAATACTGTCAATATTATAACCGCGCCGGCTGAACAATCCTGCAATTCTGCTTAAAACACCATAATTATTTTCAACTAATAATGAATACACCTTTCTTTTCATGTGAGTCCCTCCATTTCCAAAAACAGAGTGCGTTCTGTTTTTATATCATAGCAATTATTTTCCGATTTGTCAATATTTTTGTCTCTACTTCGCCATTGGATTTAGCTGTTTTTCTGCTGCTCGATCCGCTCTGCCAGATCATTCAAATACACCCATCTCTCCATTTTTTCTTCCAGCATTTGTTCCGTTTCTTCCTTCTTTTGCATTAGTTCTGAAAGTTTTGCGGAATTTGTAGCATTCTCCGACATTTCTTTATCAAACTGTTCGATTTTCTCTTCCAGTTCTGCGATTTCTTCATCGATCGTTTCATACTCTTTAGATTCTTTATAAGAGAATTTTAACTTCACCGGCTGATTCTGCTTCCAGCTTTTACTTCCTTTTCCTGTATTTTTTCCTGCCGCTTTTTCTTCTTCCGGTTTTCGTTCAGGTACTTTCCCTTCTGCTTCCCTTCTCATCTTTGCTTCCAGATAATCGGTGTAACCGCCCTCATATTGACGAAGCTTTCCATTTCCCTCAAATTCAAAAATACGATCTACTACATTATCAAGGAAGTATCTGTCATGGGAAACGGTAATCACAATCCCCGAAAAGCTGTTCAAATAATCTTCCAAAATAGTAAGCGTTGGAATATCCACATTATTTGACGGTTCATCCAGAACATATACATTTGCACCGCTGATCAAAACAGAGAGAAGGTAAAGTCTGCGCTTTTCCCCACCGGAAAGCTTTGACACCGGCGTATACTGCATTTCCGGTGTAAACAAAAACCGTTCTAACATCTGTGATGCGCTGATACGCCCTTCTTTTGTCTGCACATATTCTGCGATGTCTTTAATATAATCAATCACTCTTTCATTGGTATCCATATCCGGCTCCTCCTGTGCCAGATATCCAATCTTAATTGTTTCCCCAACCTCAATCTGTCCGCTGTCCGGTTTCACAAGTCCGGCGATCATTTTCAAAAGCGTTGATTTTCCGCAGCCATTCGGACCGATAATTCCAAGCCGTTGATTCTTAAGCACAATATACTCAAAATCATCGATCATCTTTTCTGCTCCATATCCTTTACTCACATGGTGAAGTTCTATTGTTTTCTTTCCCATGCGCACTTCTGACGCATCCATCTCTACCACCTGATCTGCCAGCGGAGCGCTTCCATTTTTCAATGCTTCCAGGCGCTCAAGTCTGGCGCGCTGTTTTGTACTTCTGGCTCTGCATCCCCGCTTCGCCCATTCCAGCTCCATCCGAAGCACACTTTGACGCTTCCGTTCCGAAGCCAGCTCCATCTCTTCGCGAGCTGCCTTTAATTCCAGAAATTTTGTATAGTTCGCCTGATAACTGTACATTGCCCCATGACTGATTTCTAAAATCCGATTAGATACCCGGTCAAGGAAATAACGGTCATGCGTTACCATCAAAATAACGCCTCTGTAACTTCTCAAATAGTCTTCCAGCCAGGAAATCATTTCTTCATCCAAGTGATTCGTCGGCTCATCCAGGATCAGTACATCAAATTCTCCTGCAAGCGTCTTTGCAAGGGCCGTTCTCCTTTTCTGCCCACCCGAAAGATGCTCCATCTTCTTCTCATACTCTGTAATTCCAAGCTTTGTCAGATTGCTCTGCACAATCCAGTCTGTATCGCTGTTTCCTTCAAGCGCATAGGAAGCAACCGTAGCTCCAGCCGGAAATGCCGGATTCTGTGGAAGATAAGCAATCCGAATGCCATTCTGCCTGATAATCTGCCCACTGTCCGGTTCTTCCTCCCCGGCGATCATTTTCAAAAGAGTAGATTTTCCGGTTCCATTAATCCCAATGATTCCGACTTTATCTCCCTCCTGAATTCCAAAAGATGCATCCTGAAAAATCACTTTCTCACCAAATATTTTGCTGATATGTTCTATATTTAAAATGTTCATACTTCTGCTCCTCTTTTTTACTTACATCATTTATGATAAAGGATTCTCATAATCTTGACAAGAATTATATTATCCATTGGACATTCTGTCCGAAATTTTTTATACTGTTCCATATCAGTTATTTCATAATTTTAAATTCGTTGAAATGAATAATAAATCAGGAGGTTCCTATGTATCATACAACAAACAGCACTGCGGCAGACCTGAAAGATCTCATCGCATCTATTCACCGCAAAAGTTATCCGGCCTGCAAATCTTTAACCGGAAGCTATACATTTGAAAAATTCACACTTACCATCGATCATGTCCAGGGCGATCCTTTTGCCTCGCCATCCCACATCAGCATCCGCGTACCTCATCGGTTTGCCGGATTTCCTGCTGAGTTTTTCGACACCCCGTGGCGGAAGACTGCACTGGAAGATGCACTCCTTAGAGCTTGCGCTGCTGAGCTGTCTAAATACTCTTTTCGGGCAAAAGGTTCCGGAAAAAGCGGTCTTCTCGCTACAAGTATACCGGGACAGGAAATCTTACCGCGAAGCGCCTGTCAGATTACCAGTCATGAAATCATTCTTCGTCTGGAAGCCGGTTTTCCTGCGAATGGAAGAACCATTCAGGGACAGGAGCTGGAAAAAATGCTTCTGAATTTTATTCCTTCCTGTGTGCGTGCAGCACTGCTTTACCGTCCGGAAAAATACGCACAGCTCCAAAAAGATATCCACCTTGCAGACGATCAACATGCACTCCGCCAATTCCTTACAGAACATCATCTGTCTGCCTTTGTAGCAGACGGTGCAATTCTCCCGAGAGAAAGCGGCATTTCACAAAAACCAATGAAACATGCGGTTCCCTTCTCTTCCCCGGATACACTGCGTGTTTCCTGCACCCTTCCACATCATGGAATCCTAACCGGTATGGGAATCCGGGAAGGGATTACATTAATTGTCGGAGGCGGATATCACGGGAAGTCAACACTTTTAAATGCACTGGAAACAGGTGTATACAATCACATTTCTGGTGATGGGCGAGAATATGTAGTTACTGATTCTTCGGCTCTGAAACTTCGATCCGAAGACGGCCGCTCCGTACGCAACGTGGACATTTCGCTATTTATCAAAGACCTTCCAAACAAGAAAGATACAACTGCTTTCTACACAGAAGATGCCAGCGGAAGTACTTCCCAGGCTGCCGCAGTCATGGAAGGAATGGAATCCGGAAGTCATCTCTTTCTCATTGACGAAGATACTTCTGCAACAAATTTTATGATGCGGGATGAATTAATGCAAAAAGTAATCCACCGTGAAAAAGAACCAATTACTCCATTTTTGGAACGTGCCAGAGATCTTTTTGAGCAGGATCACATTTCCACCATTCTTGTGGCAGGAAGTTCCGGTGCTTATTTTTACATTGCTGATACGATTATTCAACTGGATCACTACCTCCCTTACGATATTACAGCGCAGGCTCTTGCTGCCAGCCGCTCTTATCCTGCACCCGCAATCAAAGCGCCCGGATATCATATCGGAATGTTCCACCGGATTCCTGAACATAAGGCAGAACATCCTGCGCAAAAGAAGCACACGTCAAGGGAGAACCACCTTCAGAAAATCAAAGTCTATGGCAAAGACTGTTTTCTTCTCGGAAAAGATACGATAGAACTGCGTTATCTTTCTCAACTAGCCGATTGTGAACAGACAAATACCCTTGCCCATCTGCTCCGCTATGCACAAACCCATTATTTTAACGGCGTTTATACTCTGACAGAGATTGTTGATTTCCTGGAAGACGAATTAGCGAAAAATCAATTTCAAAATATTTGCGGCAGCCGCTTTGTCCCTTCCGGATTAAGCATCCCACGCCGTCAGGAAATCTTTTCCTGCTTTAACCGCTATCGCAAACTGTAGACAGAAAAAAGGCTCCCAAGCACAGCTGATATGTGCCCTGGAGCCTTCTATATTTGATTTAAAACTTATTCACTGAATCTTCTAAGCAAGAGAACCCATTGGATCCCATGGTTCCAGCAGAATCGGTTCGCTTTCATACTCGCGGATAATTTCTTCCGGAAGATATTTTTTGTTCACTACGATCTGGTACATATACTCATCAAACCATTCGTCTGTCATCATATAGTATCCGTCTTTTCCGGAATCTTTTCCCCAGCTGTTTTCGACCCGCCAACGGTTCGGACGTCCCTCTTCATCCAGATTCACTCCCATAAATACCATGGCGTGAGTCATTAAACTCTGTCCGTATTCCACTCGCTCGCCCTTTGTCATTGTAAATTTTGTGTGGAATAGCTCTTCTTTTCCATAATTCGCAAGATCCATTCGTCCATCTTCACGGCTCAGTTCTTTGCCGACATCACATCCAAACCAAACCGGTGATCCATCCTGCATTTGAGCAATCGCAGCTTTCTTCAGCACTTCTGATTCCACGTTTACATAGCGGACTTCACGTCCTTCTTTCACATTGCCGAGAAACTTCACACTATAACTTCTGTGGAACGGCTTGTCGCTTGTCGGGGCATTAATCAAACTGATATACTCACTTAAATCCAAATGGATGTATTTCTCATAAAATGCTTTCGGCGTGAGATTCGTATCTCTATGGAAGTTCTTGTCCTTATCCCGAATTTCGAAATCAAATGTCTTTGGCGGCTTTCCGAGACAGATGCAAAGAATATCATAGACTTCTTCCATCATCTCTTCTTTCTCTTTCCGCAATTCTTCTTCCGGCTTTCCTTCCCGATGCTCTCTTCTTAAAATACATGCATATTCACGAAGCTTCTCTGTCAGAAGCTGCACCATCTCACCTGTTGCAGAAGATGAGACTGTCTCCGGCATAGCTGACTGCGGGACAAGACCATATTTCTCGATCAGATTGCAGATCATATCCCACTGACCACCATCGTTTAACGGTGCGCTCAGTAAATGTGCAATCAGACGGCTGTCTGTCTCTTCATCCAATGTCTCCAAAATTGACTCCAGAAAGTAATTTGCTTTTTCCAGTTTATCATAGAACAAGGTATAGCTCTGTGACAACTGAAATTCTTCCAGATTCATCTCATGAATCACATGATAGCGAAGAACATTCAATGCTGCAAACATCCAACATCTTCCGCTTTTTTGCTGATTCGTAATTTCTCCCTGATCCAGACGGACAGAAAATTCATGGGCATTCCCACGCTCTGCCTGATAATTCTGTGCTGTTTTCAAAACACCGTTGGCAGTCACTGCGTTCATCGCGATTCTATTCGCCCGATCTGCATCAAAACGGGTTTCAAATTGCTGCAGTTTCTCATTCGTAATCATTACTTCCATTTCAATCGCTCCTTTTGGTATAAATTCTGCTATTTACAGCTTACACCTCTTCCGCTTTAGAATCAACCAAATTTGGATATTCTTCCTTCTGGTTCAGAATTTCCATAAATTCTTCTCCCGTAATTGTCTCACGCTCATAGAGATACTTAGCCAGTTCATGCAGCTTAGACATGTGATCTGACAGAAGTTTCTCCGCTTTCTGATACTGCTGTCTTACAAGCGCAATCACTCTTTTATCAATATCGGCTGCCATTTCCTGAGAACATGCCAGCGAGGTATCTCCGCCAAGATATTGATTGGAACTGTCTCAAGTGCAACCATTCCGATATCTTCACTCATACCAAATCTTGTAATCATTGCTCTTGCAAGACGTGTTGCCTGCTCAATATCGTTAGACGCTCCTGTTGTAATAGAATGGAACACAAGATCTTCTGCACAGCGTCCTCCGGTAAAAGTGGAGATTTTATTCTCAATCTCTTCTTTTGACATCAGGTTATGTTCCCCTTCATCTACCTGCATGGTATATCCAAGAGCGCCCGATGTACGCGGAATGATTGTAATCTTTGTAACCGGAGCAGACTGTGTCTGAAGTGCAGCCACAAGCGCATGACCGATCTCATGGTAAGCAACGATCAGTTTTTCTTTATCTGACAGTACCTTATTCTTCTTCTGATAACCTGCAATAACAACTTCGATACTTTCTTCTAAATCTGCCTGAGTTACAAACTTTCTTCCGGCACGCACTGCATGCAGCGCCGCCTCATTGATCATATTTGCAAGCTCTGCTCCGGACGCCCCGGAAGCAGCCCGCGCAATGGCATTAAAGTCAACACTGTCACTAAGACGAATCTTCTTCGCATGCACTTTCAGAATTTCCTCTCGCCCTTTCAAATCCGGTAATTCTACCGGCACACGTCTGTCGAAGCGTCCAGGACGAAGAAGCGCCGGATCCAGCGAGTCCGGACGGTTTGTTGCAGCAAGAATGACAACTCCTTTGCTTCCGTCGAATCCATCCATCTCTGTCAGCAGCTGGTTCAACGTCTGCTCCCGCTCGTCATTTCCGCCCATGCCGCCGTTATCACGTTTCTTACCAATCGTATCAATCTCATCAATAAATACGATACACGGTGCTTTCTCATTCGCCTGCTTAAACAGATCACGAACTTTTGCAGCACCCATTCCGACAAACATCTCTACAAATTCAGAACCGGAAATTGAGAAGAACGGTACATTCGCTTCCCCTGCAACTGCCTTAGCCAGCAGCGTTTTACCGGTTCCGGGAGGACCTACCAGAAGCGCACCCTTCGGCATCTTTGCACCGATTTCCTGATATTTCCCAGGATTGTGAAGGAAATCTACAATCTCCTGTAAAATCTCTTTCGCCTCATCTTCTCCGGCAACATCATTAAACTTGATCCCCGTCTGAGACTGCACATATACTTTTGCGTTACTCTTACCAAACTGCATAGACGGCATTCCCATACCGGCGCCGCCTTCTCCTCCCATCTTCTTCATCATACGTCTTGTCAGAAGACTTCCAAGCCCAAAAATAATTACAAAAGAAATCAGTCCGGATAACAGCATGCTCATAAGCGGCGACATCTCTTCTTCCATAACCCGGCCGAAAGAACATCCTGCATCTTCGAGGCGGTCTACAAGTTTCGGATCATTAAAAGTCGTTGCCTCATACGCTTTATCACTCTTATCTGTAAAGTAGATCGATTCTCCTTCAATCTGTACTTTTTCTACTTTCTTATCCGAAAGCATATTCAGAAAAGTACCGTAATCAACGGATTCCACTTTCTGGTTCAACATTCTTGTGAATACAAACTGGTTTAATATTAATAAAACAAAAAATCCAATGAGCCAGTACAGCCACGGGGATCTTTTAGGTGTTTTTACTTCCTGCATATATTCATCCTCCTTTTCTTTTTACATATGGAAAATATACGCTTTTCTTCCCCGAAAGTCAATGTACTGGCTCTGAATAAAGTATAAAATTCTTATGAATTCAGCTTTTCTTCCCACTCTTTTTCCCGAAATCCCGGAACAGCAAAATCATTTCCCACAAGCAGCGGACGTTTCACAAGCATACCGTCGGTTGCAAGAAGTTCATACTGCTCTTCCTCTGTCATCTGCGGCAGCTTGTCCTTTAGTCCAAGTTCCTTATATTTCATCCCGCTTGTGTTAAAAAATCTTTTCAGCGGAAGACCGCTCATCTGGTGCCACTGTTTTAATTCTTCCACCGTAGGGTGATTTTCTACAATATGTCTGCATTCAAATGCAATTCCTTGCTCTGTCAGCCATTTTTTTGCTTTCTGACAAGTAGTACATTTTGGATATTCTACAAATAACATTTTTCTTCCTCCTGTTTTCTGCTACTCACTATGTTTTGAATAAATGAAAATTCCAAGAATAATTACGATACCTCCAAGAACTGTATATAACCCTGGAATTTCTGAAAATAAAAAGATTCCGAGTACCGATGCAAACACCGGTTCCAGAAGTTTTACCGTAGAAATAAACGATGCTTTTTCATATTTCAGCCCCCAGCTGAAAATGCTGTGTCCCAGAAGACTGCAGCAAATTGCCATACCGATACTTGACACAAACATAGACGGACCATACCCGGTAACCGGTGTTTTCTGCAGCAGCAGAAGCACAAATACCGTTACCGCTGAAGATGCATATACAAGAAATGTATAAACGGTCGTTGTCATATGCTTCCGGCAAATTTTTCCAATGATGGTATATACCGCCATAAATGCAGCTCCGGACAGCGCGATCAGATCGCCTTTCAGAATATCACTTCCAATTCCTGCATCTGCCATTGCCACTACAACGCTTCCTGCAAATGCCAGAAAAATTCCGATCCATCCCTGCCTGGATATCTTTTCCCGGAAGAAAAACAGCATGGCAAACGCAACAAAAAAGACTTCTGTGTCTACCAGTACGACACTGGATGCAATACTGGTAAATCGCAGTGACTCAAAATAAGCCGAAAAATGCAGTCCCAAAAAACAACCGCTGATTACACAGAGCAGCACATCTTTTTTTGTTAATTTTTTCAATTCCGGACGAAATTTTACAAAAAGCGCCGGTGCTAAAAATATTGCAGCGAAAAGCGATCTGTAAAATGTCAGCACAAGAGACGGCGCATCGGTAATCCTCACAAAAACAGCCGAAAAAGACACTCCCAGTACCCCTAAAATAATTACTAATTTTTTCATCCTCTTCTCCTAACAGTTCATTTTTCACTTTATTTTAGCATATGCTGCTCTGAAATACTATTCTTTTTTGTACTGTGGTATAAAATTATTCGCTTGCAGATCGCCCGGTGTAAAGCTGATAATATTTTCCTTTCTGAGCAATCAGTTCTTCATGGGAACCTCTTTCAATAATCCGTCCCTGCTCCAGTACCATAATGCAGTCGCTGTTTCTTACGGTAGAAAGTCTGTGGGCAATTACGAATGTTGTTCTTCCATGCATAAGCCTGTCCATTCCATCCTGCACAAGCTTTTCCGTCCGTGTGTCGATCGAACTTGTCGCCTCATCCAGGATCAGCACCGGCGGATCTGCCACAGCTGCTCTGGCAATTGATAGAAGCTGTCTCTGTCCCTGGCTTAAATTGCTGCCATTTCCATAGAGCATTGTCTGATAGCCGTCCGGAAGCCGGCGGATAAATCCATCTGCATTAGCCAGTTTCGCAGCCGCTATTACTTCCTCATCCGTTGCATCTAATTTTCCGTACCGGATATTTTCCATAACCGTTGCCGTAAACAAATTGGTATCCTGAAGTACAATCCCAAGCGAACGGCGCAGATCATCTTTCTTAATTTTATTAATATTAATACCGTCATAACGAATCTTTCCATCCTGAATATCATAGAAGCGGTTAATTAGATTCGTAATTGTCGTTTTTCCGGCACCGGTAGATCCTACAAATGCAATCTTCTGTCCCGGAGTCGCATAAAGCTTAATATTGTGAAGGACAATCTTTTCATCATGATATCCGAAGTCTACATCATTAAATACCACATCTCCTTTTACTTCTACATAATCCGTTGTACCGGTTGCCTTGTGATAATGCTTCCACGCCCAGCATCCTGTATGTTTCTTTTCTGTCGGAACAACACTTCCGTCAGCCTGGTGTTCCGCATTCACAAGCGTTACATAGCCTTCATCCGTTTCTTTTTCTTCGTCTAATAATCGGAAAATGCGTTCTGCACCTGCAAGCGCCATAACAACTGCATTCATCTGCTGACTTACCTGATTAATTGGCATATTAATACTTTTATTAAAGGTAAGGAAGCTTGCCAGACCGCCAAGCGTAAAACCTCCAACTCCATAAATGGCAAGAATTCCGCCTACAATAGCGCATACCACATAACTGATATTTCCGAGCTGTGCATTAATCGGTCCAAGTATATTGGCAAACTTATTTGCTTTATCCGCACTTTCAAACAGCTGATTGTTCAAATGCCTGAAATCTTCCATACTGGCTTTTTCATGGCAAAATACTTTTACAACCTTCTGCCCTTCCATCATTTCTTCAATAAAACCATTCAATGCTCCGAGATGTTTCTGCTGTGCAATGAAGTAGGTTCCGCTTAAACTTGCTGCTTTTTTTGTTGCCGTCATCATAACGGCAATCATTATGAGCGAAACAATTGTCAATGGAATATTCAACATAAACATACTGAGCATCACACTAACAATGGTTATCATACTTGATAAGAGCTGAGGCATGCTCTGACTAATCATTTGTCGAAGAGTATCAATATCATTTGTATACACAGACATGATATCTCCATGTAAATGGGTATCAAAATATTTAATCGGAAGATTTTCCATATGTACAAACATATCATCCCTAAGATTACGCAATGTTCCCTGTGTAACATAGATCATCAAGCGATTATATAAATAAGTAGAAATAACTCCAACCAGGTAAATGACCGCTACTTGTCCGATCGCTGTTAAGAGCGGAACAAAATTCGGATTTTCACTTCCCAGCAACGGTACAATATAACCGTCGATCAATGTTTTCATAAACATCGTTCCTCGTACATTTGCCAGTACACTGACAAAAATGCCAACTACAACAATCATTAGATGAACTTTATAATTTTTCAAAATATATTTCATCAGTCGGGCAAATAATTTCCCAGGATCTTTTACTTTTGGTTTTGCTCCCCGCATTGGTTTTGGCATAATTATTCCCCTCCTCTTCCTTCATCAAAATCTCCGCCTCCGCGATTTTGAGATTCATATACATCCCGGTAAATTGCATTTGTCTCCATGAGCTGTTCATGAGTTCCAAATCCATTTACCATTCCATTTTCCATAACAATAATTCGATCTGCTCCCTGCACACTGGAAATACGCTGTGCAATGATGAACTTCGTCGTATCCGGGATTTCCTCTGCAAATGCTTTTCGAATCTTTGCATCTGTAGCAGTATCCACTGCACTTGTAGAATCATCTAAAATCAATATTTTCGGCTTTTTCAGGAGCGCTCTGGCAATACAAAGACGCTGCTTTTGTCCGCCGGACACATTTGCGCCTCCCTGCTCAATATGTGTTTCGTATTTCTGCGGCATACGCTCAATAAATTCATCTGCACATGCAAGACGGCATACTCGCTTACATTCTTCTTCAGAGGCATCCGGATCTCCCCAGCGAAGATTATCAAGAATTGCTCCTCCAAACAACACATTTTTCTGAAGAACAACCGCTACCTGATTCCTCAATGCTTCCAGATCATATTCCTTTACATTTACACCGCCCACATATACATTTCCTGCTGTTGTGTCATAAAGACGGCTAATCAAATTCACAAGGCTGGATTTAGCGCTTCCTGTTCCGCCAATAATTCCAATCGTCTCTCCTGATCGTACAGTCAGATTGATATCTCTCAGTACCGGTTCCTGACTGTCTTTTTTGTAACTGAAATCTACATGCTCGAACACAACGCTTCCATCTTTCACTTCTTTTTTCGGATTCTTCCCATTACAAAGATCTGTTTTTTCATTCAAAACCTCTGTAATCCGACGCGCGCTCGCCATACTCATTGTCACCATAACAAAAATCATCGAAAGCATCATCAGACTCATCAAAATATTCGTACAATATGTCAGAAGACTCATTAGCTCACCTGTCGTCAGATTATTAGAAACAATCATTTTTGCTCCAAGCCAGCTGATTCCGAGAATGCACCCGTACACGGTAAACTGCATTACCGGAGAATTCATAACGACAATGTTTTCTGCTTTCACAAACATTCGATACAGGTTGGCACTGGCTTTTGTAAACTTGTCCTTCTCAAATTCTTCCCGCACATAAGCCTTTACTACGCGGATTCCTGTAATGTTTTCCTGCACACTGGCATTGAGATCATCGTACTTTTCAAATACACTGTTAAAATATTTTGTCGCGCGGCTTATAATGACCATCAAAAAAATACCAAGCAAAATGACTGCCACAAGGTAGATTGATGCCAGTCTTGCATTGATCATAAACGCCATAACCATAGCGCAGATCATGCTGGCAGGCGCCCGCATACACATACGCAGAATCATCTGATATGCATTCTGGATATTGCTTACATCCGTTGTCAATCGTGTAATCAAACCTGCCGTACTGTATTTGTCGATATTGGCAAACGAAAACGTCTGAATATTTTCAAACATGGCTTCTCTCAAATTTCTTGCAAATCCGGTAGAAGCTTTTGCTCCGTAAATACCTCCCATCAGTCCTGCCAAAAGCCCTGCCGCTGCTACAACAACCATTACACCACCTACGATCATAATATGGCGAATATTTCCTTTTTCTACCCCCTCATCAATAATTGACGCCATCAAAAGCGGTATCATTGTCTCAAGAATCACTTCCAGAATCATATAAATCGGTGTCAGAACAGATTCTCGTTTAAATTCTTTGACCTGTCCCAATAGTGTCTTAACCATCTAGCCTTTCTCCTTTCGCTCTTCTGTCTTGTAGTTTTTCTCATCTTCCTGTGCATTTGCTTTCATTCTGCGAAGTACACAAAGAAAAATTTCTAACTCTTCTTCGGAAATCCCTCTCAGAAGTCTTTCCTCCAGATAGTTGATTATCTTCTCTGTCTCTCGGTTCATCTCAACACCTTTTTCTGTTAGAACAATTTTTTTCAGCCTCGCATCTTCTTTCACTCCAATACGTCTGATATATCCCTTTTTTTCCATCAGCTTCAGAATGGTTGCTGTTGTGGAACGCGCCATCGAATAGCGATTCTCAATATCTTTTTGAAAAATATCTTCCTCCCGATGTCGATACAAAAATCCTATAATCCATCCATGCATCACTGTCACTTCGTCTCTTCCCATCCGTGACTGATGAGCCATCATATTGCGTCCAAGAATATTGTCTAATTCATGAATCTCATGTCCAATCGGCTTCGCCATTTTGTTTCTCCTTTATTGCAAAATCATTATAGTTCTATAGCGAACAATTCGCTTGCGAACTTTATTATACACATTATCAGAAACTATTGTCAAGTTTTTTATGCACACCAGAAAGTACATCTGATCTCCTTTTCTTCCTTGAACTTTCCAAAAGAGATGCTTATAATACTAAGTTAGGTATATAGTTTTAAAGAAATTGAGGTGTTACAGCATGAAAAAAAATTATGAAATGGACATGTGCAATGGTCCGCTCCTCGGGAAAATCCTCATTTTCTCAGGACCTCTGATTCTATCCGGAATCCTTCAGCTTCTCTTTAATGCAGCAGATATTGTTGTTGTCGGCCGCTTTACCGGAAGCCATGCGCTTGCAGCAGTTGGTTCTACCAGCGCTCTGATCAACCTTCTTGTAAATTTATTCATCGGACTTTCGATCGGAACCAATGTATTGGTAGCTCGATTCTATGGCGCAAAAAAAGAAGCCGAAGTCAGCGATACTGTTCATACTTCTATTATGACAGCCATTCTCGGAGGAATTCTCATGATCTTCGTTGGCGTTATTCTGGCACGTCCACTCCTTGAAATGATGGGAACTCCGGATAATGTCATTGCACATTCCGTACTTTATATGCGTATTTATTTTATTGGAATGCCTGCCTTCATGATTTATAATTTCGGCGCAGCCATTCTTCGTGCCATAGGCGATACACAGCGTCCGCTTTATTTCCTTATGGCAGCCGGTGTGATTAATGTAATATTTAATTTAATCTTTGTGATTGTTTTCCACATGGGCGTTGCCGGAGTTGCCGCTGCAACTGTTATTTCACAAGTGATATCGGCACTTCTTATACTAAATTGCCTGACTCATGTCGAAGGAATGTGTCATTTGAATTTAAAAACTCTAAAAATACACAACGATAAACTGATTCAGATGTTAAAGATCGGACTTCCTGCCGGGATGCAGGGCGTTGTATTTTCTATCTCCAACGTACTGATTCAATCTTCTGTAAATTCCTTCGGCTCCATTGCAATGGCAGGGAATACAGCTGCATCCAATATTGAAGGATTTGTCTACACATCTATGAATGCCATTTATCAGACTGCACTAAGTTTTACAAGCCAGAATATGGGCGCCGGAAACTACAAGCGAATCAATCAGATTTTGCTCCGCTGTCTTGCGATTGTCTCTGTAATTGGACTCCTTCTTGGAAATGGAGCTTACTTATTTGGCCGCCAGCTGCTTGGCATTTATTCTTCTGATCCACAGGTAATCGAATTCGGGCTGTCTCGAATGGCAATCATCAGTTGTACCTATTTTCTTTGCGGTATTATGGATGTCATGGTCGGAAGCATTCGCGGACTTGGCTATTCTGTGATGCCGATGATCGTATCGCTGACCGGAGCCTGCGCTTTCCGCGTGTTATGGATTTTTACAATTTTCCAGTGGCAGCACACTTTATTTATCCTGTATATTTCTTATCCGATTTCCTGGATTCTAACTGCAGGTGTTCATATTCTTTGTTATCGTCATGTACATAAAAAGCTGTCCACCGCAATGATGTAAAAAAGTATTATTCATTATAATGACAAAAAGGGTATCGCAATTAAGCGATACCCTTTTTCATCTTTATAAAAGTTTCAGATGAAATATTCTTCTTTCTAATTTAAAAAGTCTGTTAGACAAACAAAGCTTCTTCTGCTTCTTCCGGAATTACTTCTGTCTCTTCTGCGGAAGCACTTATGGCATACTCTGTCTGCACATTCTGAGAAATAAACGGAATCGGACGATCTGTCATCTTACAGTAGAAAATTGTCCCTGCTGCACCAAGCGCAATCAGGATTAAAATTACAAGAATGATGACCGGAGCCTTTGATCCGCGGCTTTCATCCTCATCTTCTACTGAAAGCAGTTCATCATAACCGCGTTTCATTTCTTCTTCCCGTTTCTGACGCACTTCCTTCGGCGGAATATTGGAATATGTCTGCTGTGATGTCTTCTGCTTTGGAGCACGTTCTCTTGGAAGCTCTTCTGTCGTTCTCTTTGGCTGTGGTTTCTTTGCCGGTGCCGGTTTTGTCTTTCTTACCGGACGTTCTTCTTCCTCTTCTGCAACTGCTTTTACCGGTGCCGGTCTCTTCGCAGGTGCTTTCTTAGCTGCTCCTCTACGATCTTCTTCACTTCTCTTCGCAGGCACTTTCTTAACCGGAGCAGCTGTGCGCTGTTTCGCTCCTTCTTTTTCTGAGGCAATGCTCTCTTCTCTTTTCTTAACAGGAGCATTCTCGGCAAGAGTCTCTTTCTCTTCTGCTCTCTTTGGTTCTTTTCTCGGCGCTGCCGGTGTCTTCTCAGCAGAATTCTTCGCTGCCGGTCTCGCTGTTCTTACTGCTTCTCCTTCAGCATTTCCTTGCATATTCTTCTCTTCCGCTGCCTTTGGCTGATCCTTCTCCTGGTCTTCTTTTTGCTTCACAGAAGCTCTGGCTGCTGCTTTCTCCGCCTGTTTTGCACGCTGTTTATCTAAGTTCCACTTTTTCTTACAGTCTGTACAAATTGCAAATTGATTATATATTGCCTCGCCGTTCTCATCGACTGAAACTTTTTCATCACGGATCAAAAGATCTTTTCCGCATTTAGGACATTTCATAAATGGTTACCTCTTTTCTCTTGTATTTCAAAATTATCTGCATTTTAAGATATTATAGCATAAATTATCTCAGAAGTAAAAGAGCGATTATTGGAAATTTGTGTGAATTTATATGAATTAAGATAATCTTTAGAAATGCGCTGATAAAATAAGAAAACGCTGCAGGAGGGATTTGAACCCCCGTGTCCTTAATGGAACCAACGGATTTCGAGACCGAGCCAATAAGCCTCTCTGGCACTGCAGCGTACTTCTATAGTATAACAAAGCTTCCGGTAAAATAAAAGTGTTAATTTATCTTTTTTCCATTCTTCGACCTCCTTCCTTTGTTCTCCCCATAAGAACGCGCGCTAGACTCATCAAGAACCAAAAAACCAGCAGGTATTTTGCCTGCTGGTCATCTTTTACACAATCATTCCAAATTTTTAAAACGATTATTATACTCTTGATAAGTATTCTTCTGTACGAGTATCGATCTTTAATTTATCTCCGATCTCTACAAATAACGGAACCATAACCTGAGCGCCTGTCTCAACGATTGCTGGTTTTGTAGCGCCTGTTGCTGTATCACCTTTTACACCCGGCTCTGTTTCTGTTACTTCCAGTTCAACGAACAGCGGCGGCTCTACTGCAAATACATTTCCTTTATGAGAACAGATCTTAACCATCTCATTCTCTTTAACAAACTTCAGTGTATCACCGATTACATCTGAGTTCAGAGCGATCTGATCGTAGTTCTCTACATCCATGAAGTGATATAATTCACCGTCTGAATACAGATACTGCATATCTTTTCTTTCGATATGAGCTTTCGGGAACTTCTCTGTTGGTCTGAATGTCTTCTCAACAATTCCTCCACTGATAATATTTTTTAATTTTGTTCTAACGAACGCTGCACCTTTACCTGGTTTCACGTGCTGGAATTCAATAATCTGGTATATATTTCCTTCCATTTCGATGGTAACACCATTTCTGAAATCTCCTGCTGAAATCATTGTAATCCTCCTTAATATCAGCCCGAACATCTATCAGGCCATTTACAAATTTTGTTCCATTCACTTCTATTAATTTTATAATAAGTTCTGCAAGATTTCAACTATATTTTTCAGTTTGTACTCTTTTTTCCAAGAAAAATATCCTTATATGCCTTTTTTCTGTTAGAACTTACTCAGATTTCATGCTTTTATGGACGTTTCAAGCATATATTTCATTTTTGTTGCCTCTATCTGCCCCGGCGCTGATGCAATCTTTGCCGATGCAAATGTAATTGCCGATCCTGAAAACTCTCCGCAAATTCTGCTGATACTTCCCATTGCTCCCATAGACATTGTAATAATCGGGCAGGACAGTTCTTCATTGCACCGCAGCGATGCTCCCATAAGCGTAATAACATCCTGCATCGATTGAGGCATAACTGCAATCTTTGCCATATCCGCTCCCATCCTCTGCATGTAGGTAAGTCTTCTTACCAGCTCTGCTTCAGAAGGTGTTGCTGAAAAGTCATGATTGGACATAATAACTTTTTTTCCATTTACATGTGCAGCTTCTACAATCTGTTCGACAATCTTTTCGTTTCGAAATGCCTCCACATCCAACAAGTCAATTGCTTTACAGCCAGCCATTGCAAGACTTAACGTGCCATACATTTCCTCATCAATCTCGCTGGCGCCACCTTCATATCCCGTACGAAAGGTAAAAAGAACAGGCATTTCTCCAAGAATTTTGCGGAGTTTCTCTGCAATCTGCTTCACTTTATCAATATCTTCCCACTCTTTATACCAGTCCGCTCTCCATTCTGCCAGATCTGCCGGAAGATCTCCAAGCTGCTTTGCCTGGCACAGAATCTCTTCTTCTGTTTTTCCGACAATCGGGACACAGATTTTAGGAATCCCGGTTCCGAACGTCACATTTCTTACTGTAATTTCTTTCATATTCTTCTCTGCTTTCTCGCTCTTTTTCTGCTGGATCTTTCCTATTGTCCTTTCTTACGTTCCTTCAAATAAAAATGAAGAACAATCTTTTCCAGGTAACGCTTTAGGACAATCTGAATCTCTTCCTTCGGATTCATTGGTTTTACGAGAATATTATGCATTCCGGCTCTCTTTGCTCCCCAGACATCCGTAAAAAGCTGATCCCCAATAAAAATAGTATTATCAAGATTGGTATTCATCATTTCCATTGCTTTTATATAATTTTTTGTCGAAGGCTTATGCGCGTTATAAATATACTGAGTCTGAATCTCTTCATTAAACATCTTTACCCGCGGTTCTTTATTATTTGAAATCAGACATGTCTGAAAGCCAATTTCTCTCAGGCGGACAAATAATTTCTTCGCTCTCTCATCAGCCGGTGCACCGTGCGGCACAAGTGTATTGTCAATATCAAAGATGACTCCCCGATACCCTTCTTCATATAATTTTTCAAATGGCACCGCATAAGTTGATACCATATAATTTTCCGGAAAAAATCTATTTAACATTTCTGTAGTCCCTTCTTTTAAGTATTTCTCTGCAAATCTGCTCCGTTGTCTTCCCCTCAATTGAAACAATCACATCCGCAGCCGCTTGATATCGGCTATTGCGCTGCTCCAGAAGTGCCCGAATCCCTTCTACTGACTTATTTTGTTCCAGTAAAGGTCTGTGATGACTATTCTTTACCCGTTCAAAGATCGTCTCCGGTGTCGCACTTAGAAGAAATACAGTTCCGCTTTCTTTCAATAGTTCCACATTACAGGTGCGAAGCACGGTTCCACCTCCGCAGGAAATTACAATATTTTCTTTTGCCCTGAGTTCCCGTAACAGTTCTGTCTCCCGTTCCCGGAAATATTCTTCTCCTTCTGCCTCAAAAATCTCCGGGATTGTTCTCCCTTCTCTGCGCTCAATCTCCGTATCTGTATCCAGAACTTCCAGTCCAAACACACGTTTCAAACACTTAGATACTGTTGTTTTTCCGGTCCCCATGAAGCCGGTTAGAATTATATTGTTCATTTTCAATCACCCGATCTTTTCTCTTCGCAAAATTCCGGAACTTTTCCAGAGTTCTTTGTTTCTGCCTATTATAACAAAACTTTTATCTTTGCTCAACTCTCTTTTTCTTCTTAATTTACTGCTGTTCTGTCGTATTGCTGATTGCCGTCTTCACATCTTCCCGAAATGCTTCCCACACCTTTTCATGTTCCACAAAATATTTCGGACAATTTTTCCCTGTTACATCGTAATGACGAATCACATCCTGTTCTGTTAACCCAAATTTTGTACAGAGCCACGCTGTCAGCCGTACAACGGATGCATATGTTTCTTCGGTAAACTTTCCGCTATCATCCGGATGACAACATTCTATCGATACCGTATCATGGTTCCTTTCATTAGAAGCATAGGCAATTTCCCAGGAAGGAACACATTGTACGATTTCTCCTTTCAATCCCACAATAAAATGACTGCTGGCCTGTGTTTCTTTTGAATCTTTTAATCCATTAAAATAATTCCGATTCTGCTGCGCTGTAGAACCTGGATTTGCCGTGTAATGAATCACAATCCCGGTAATCGCATCACTTGGCGTCCCTGGTCTGGAATATTCGTTAATATCAAGAAGCTGTACATCTATCTCCGGTTCTTCTCCCGTCAGCTCTTTCTCCGAAATATGATATCCTTCTCTGTTCAGATCCAGAACTTTCCAAGAGCATCCAAACAGTCCCAGCAACTTTCTTCCGAGGCAAAATACAAACAATACTGCCAGAATTATGATCCCTGCGTGAATATAACAACGGATTCGCCTCTCATATAATGATCTTTCGCTTCTGTTCCTTCTGCCAAATCTATTTCGTCTTTGCTTTCGTTTATATTGTCTGCTGTTCATAACATTTTTTCACCCTTTGTTTTGTTCTGTTGTTATTCTAGCATATTTTCATCCGATACTTCTTTATAACTCATAATAAAATTCTTAATAATTTCAAAAGAATCGCTAATTTTCACACGAAGCTTATTTTTTATCACATAGTATCCCGGAGGAATTTCCTCTGTAATAAAAAACAGGATTCCGAAGAATCCTGTTCAGACTGTAGACAAAGTCCCGAGCATTCGCTCGGGATTTTTCTGTGAAAAGAGCTTAGAAATCCAGCATTTATGCGGACTTTCTGACTCTTTTTTGGTATAATAGAAGTATCAAAAATGAGGTGGTGCTTCTGCTTATGATGACTCAGAATGCTGATAAAAAAAGAGAACAGGTACAGTTCTTTTGTATGGATGACATGGTTCCTCAAGATCATCTGCTTAGAATTATAGATAAAGCAATTGATTGGAACTTCATATATGATCTTGTTGTGGAAAAGTATTCTCAGGATAACGGTCGCCCAAGTATGGATCCGGTCATGCTGATAAAAATTCCTTTTATTCAGTATCTTTATGGCATCAAAAGTATGCGTCAAACCTGCAAGGAATGCTCATGTGCCATAAAGTAACACACCGATAAATGCAGACAGCCAACCTCTATTCCGTATAAAATGGCGTATGTGGCATTTCAAATATGTGGTTTAGAAGTAGAAGAAAACTGAAAACCGTATTCCACGATTTGAAAGGATAGAGGTAAATGAGCATGGAAAAAACAGTATATATCACAGAGAAAGAACGGGAAATGTGCTACAAAGTAATTGGTGCGTTTGCGGAACTGTACGAAATGGAAGATGAAGATATTTTAGTGGTTGATGTTGGTAGGTACGGTTTTGTTAAATTGCAGTGCTATACACCGTCATATGGCTTTGAAGAACTTGACACCTATACAGACAGCCATAGTTTATTTGAAGGGCTTTGGGAGGAATGGCTTAGTCTAAATGTGTTTTTACTTGCTAGGGAAATGCAGTTAGACGATATTCTTTATGAGGATTTATTCAATAATCTGCCAAAGGAAAAACAGTCGGAACTTACCGGGAGAAAAGGCTATTTTGCAAAAAAAGCGGGTATCATTCTGTAAAATGAATTTTGCAGAAAGAAAACGCTCTATGTAGAGGGTAAAAAGATTAGAATGGCTCTGTATATGATAATATGCAGGGCTTTTCTTAATAACCAATATGCTCATTTTGATAAAGACCAAAAGACAAGCATTATGGAAATGTGCATAACTGGCTATGGAATCATGGATAACTCTATTCACAGCACATGGAAAAGCTAAAGTGCAGCTTTCCCACGTCCTGCAAACAGAGTTACCCACAATTCCATGATACAGCCAGTTATACACATTACGCACAATGCCGACTACTACGGAATCCAAATCATTTTTTCACAGAACAAGATTTGCTTTTACAGAAAGAGATTATAGGTTGGAATGGAGATAAGGGAACCTGCATAGAGCACAGCGGAAAAGTTGAAGAAACTGATTGAGGAAGAATTTGCCGGGCTTGTGTTTCTGTCTGCTGAAGATATGGAGTAATAACAAATTGGGACATAATGGTATAACTCTTTGTCCCAATTTGTTTATTGTTTAAATTACCCGTATTAGAATTGATATGCTTGCAGAAATCAAATATCTAACATAATTCCTCCCACTGTAATAATACCATACAAATTTTATGAATACAAGACTGTTTATATAAGCTGACACATGCTAAACTAGCCTAGCAATGTTTCAGTAAAACTTTCTTTCATTTTTCAAGGAGGTCATAATCATTATGGGGAATAATCAGACAGAAAAAGCGTTTGAAGAAAAAAGATTAGCACAAACAATCTCTTTAGCCGAGGAACAATTAAAGCAGGCAAAAGAAGCGGCAGACAAAAAAAAAATCAGAAATTATCGAAGCCAAAAAAGATGTGCGTGAAAATACAGAACACGGCATTACATCACTGTACACATCAGACGGTTTCGAGGCACTTGTTGAATTAAGCCAATATATCAATCCTGTTACAGACAAAATTATAGATTATGAAGAAGAAGAACATAAAATACTTCTGTTAGAAAAGATGATAAAATCGCCCTATTTTGCCCGAATTGATTTTAAATTTGATGATGAGGACGAATTTGAAAAAATATACATTGGACGTTCTTCTCTACGAAAAAACAGCTATCAAGAGATGTATGTTTATGATTGGAGATCGCCGATTGCCAGTGTTTTCTATCGTTTTATGACAGGCGAAGCGTTTTATGACGCTCCATGTGGACGAGTAACAGGCGAACTCAATTTGAAACGCCAATATGAAATAAAAAACGGAACACTGGAATATTTTTTTGATTCAGATGTTCAGATTGTTGATGAATTTTTAAGGCAATTACTGTCACAAAACACTACTGCTAAAATGAAAGCTATTGTTGAAACAATTCAGCATGAACAGGACGTGGTTATTAGAGATATGGAAAATGACCTGCTAATGGTACAGGGTGTAGCGGGAAGTGGAAAAACCTCTATTGCTCTCCACCGGGCTGCTTATCTTATGTATCAAGGTTTACAAACAAAGCTGTCCGCAAATAACATTATGATTATTTCCCCAAATTCTATATTTGAGCAATATATTTCAAATGTATTGCCCGAATTGGGAGAAGATAATGTTATTTCTTCCGTGTTTGAAGATATACTTAGTGAGTTATTAAATGGCAGGAAAATTCAGTCAAGAAATGATTTTTTAGAAAACTTGATTGTCAATTCAAAATACAAGGAAATTTCAAGAAATAGTATAGAATTTAAAACGTCAAGTTTTTTTAGGGAAATTTTAGACCAATTTCTCATTGATATACCCCGCCAGTGGATAGAATTTGAAGATGTTTATTATGAGGGAAAATGCGTTGTAAGCGGGCAAATTCTAAAAGACAAGATATTAGGAAGACCAGAAACACCATTAGGCATAAAATTAGAACAATTAGAAGATTATATTTTAGAACAAATATTTGGAACAGGAAAAGGGCGGGGGCATAAAGAAGAAAAAAATCTAATCAAGCAGGAAATACAGAAATTTATAAAAATTGACATTGTTGAATTATATAAATATTATTTAGCAATGAAGCCTATTTTTATAGCCTGCTGCAAAATAGCAATCCGTCACAAAACATAAAAAATATTTGGAAATATACTAAGGAAAATTTGGAAGCAGACAGCTTGTATTATGATGACGCAATAGCAATCGCTTATTTGTATTTAAAAATATACGGAACAAATAAATATAAAAATATTAAGCAGGTAGTCATTGATGAAGCACAGGACTACTACCCTCTCCAATATGAAATATTTAATTTTCTTTTTTCTAATGCCAAATTTACTATTTTAGGAGATATGAAACAGACTCTTGCCAAAAAAGAAGATATTTCTTTCTACGAACAAATTCAAAAAATATTGAACAAGAAAAAATCTTCTCTTATTATGTTGGATAAAAGTTTCCGTTGTACGAATGAAATTTTAAATTTTAGTTTAAAGTTCATTGAACAAAGTTCACAGATAAAAAGTTTTAATCGGAATGGCGATAGCCAAAAGTATATATTGCTGATAATTCCGAAATCTTCATTGATGAAATTGTTAAGGAAATAAAATTATGCCAAGAGAAAGGGTTTCAGTCGATATGCTTAATTTGTAAAACCGAAAAAAATTCAACCTATCTATTTAATAAAATTAAACACAAACTTGATATTCAATTAATTAAAAATGGGAGCGTATCAGATTTACAAGGCGTGTTTATCTTACCAGTATATATGTCAAAGGGATTAGAATTTGATACTGTCTTAATTTGTGATGCAGATAGCCAAAACTACCATGATGAAGATGATAAAAACCTCTTATATGTTGCCTGCACAAGAGCGCTTCACAAACTTAGCTTATTTTGTGAAAATGAGGTTAGCCCGCTGATATAGATAAATTTACAATATATTGAATTGCCTAAATGCCAAACGCAGCGTAAGTGCATATGAACAAAATGATAATAATTAGACAGACCATCTTTCTCTTTTAATGGCATTAAATTGACATTACGCTCTCTATCATATATATTTGTTGCTTACTGTCAAAAACACGACAGAAAAATATAGTTTAAATTCAACGGATAAAAGAGGTAATGAACATGGGGAAATTACTACTGCTGACACTTAACGAACAAGAGGAAACAGCGATTGACAAAATCATATCGGCAATATCTGATTATATACAGATTGAACCCATGCAGATCACAACCGCTTCCGTGTTATCTTTTCCGGGACTGGAAATAAAGCAGAACCAACGCCAGGTATTTCAAGACGGGGAGGAAGTAAGCCTTACCCGCCTTGAATACAGTACCCTTGTATATCTTGCTTCCAACCCCGGCATTGTCCTCACACGGACACAAATATTTGAAGCCGTTTGGAACATGGAAAGTGAAAGCTGCCAGTCAAGCGTTGCAAATGTGATTTACAACCTGCGGAAAAAAATAGAGTCGGACAGCCGCAAGCCCATTTACATAAAAACCGTTTTAGGTATGGGCTACAAGTTTGCTTCCGGGGAATGACAACAGAATAACCGCCGCCCGTTACAGCGGCATACCATGACAGGAAATCAGAAAAGGTTTCCTGTTTTTTTGCACCAAAAACCGCGCTGATTTTCCAGCTTTGTCGAAAAGTTTTATCAAAAAGTTTTTCAAAACTTTGCCATATTTGCATTTCTCTGCGTAGTAAGGAGTAAAGGGGGAGTTTCGCCGTTTTCTTAGAGCAAGATTCTACCGAGGTGCCAAAATTCGCTTTTCGCTCATTTTGCCCCTGCGGGAATCTTGTTGGGGAGTGCCTTCCCCAAACCCTGCTTATGCGGCTTGCGCCGCTTAAAAATCCCTCAAAATATTTTTTCGGATTTTTTCAAAAACAGTTCCGTTTTACCCCCTGTTTTTCTCCTATTAGTGAGAGAACACCACGCACAGAAAGGAGGTCTGCCGACCATGAAAAGATACAACACACCGCACCGCAGCCGGGTAGTCAAGACACGCATGACCGAGGAAGAATACGCCGAGTTTGCGGAAAGGCTTTCTGCTTACCACATGAGCCAAGCCGAGTTTATCCGGCAAGCCATAACCGGGGCAGCCATACGCCCCATCATAACCGTTTCCCCCGTCAATGACGAGCTGCTTGCCGCTGTCGGGAAGCTGACCGCCGAATACGGCAGGATCGGCG